>NZ_JAPWHT010000549.1:0-6249 GCF_027270795.1 Streptomyces sp. ActVer | reverse complement strand
GGCGGCGACGGCGCGCAGCGCGGTGGCGTCGCGCAGGCCGCCGCGGGCCTCCTTGAGGTCGGGTTCGAGGAGGAACTGCAGCTCACCCTGGCGTTCGGCGCGCTCGGCGCAGAGTTCCTGGAGTTCGGGGAGACGTTTCGGCGCCTGGTTGCGCCAGTCGGCGAGGACGGCCGTGCGCAGCCCGGCGGTGAGGCCGAGGTCGCCGGCGAGGTGCCGGGCGTCCAGCAGCCCGAGCTGGACCTTGAGGTCCTCGCCCGCGGTCTTGCGTGCCTCGGCGGGCGTACGGACGGAGTGGTCGAGGTCGAGGCCGAGGTCCCAGATCGGGTACCAGATGCGGTCGGCGAGGGAGGCCACCGCGCCGGGGTCGGCGCTGCCGTCGTGCAGGAGCAGCAGGTCGAGGTCGCTGCGCGGGGAGAGCTCACCGCGGCCGTAGCCGCCGACGGCGACGAGCGAGATGCCGCGCAGCTTGTCGGCACCCGCGTCGAACAGACCGGACAGCCAGTCGTCGGTCAGTTCGGCGAGGGCCGCACGGCGCGGCGGCCCGGACCGCGCCCCCTCCTGGAGGAGGCGCAGCCGGGCCGCCGCATAGCCGCTGGGTCCCGAGTCCTCTGCTTCCGTACGCACGTCCGTACTCGTCACCCAGTGGCTCCTGTTCTTGTTCTGCCTACAGCGCGTCGGGTCCGCGCTCGCCGGTCCGGACCCGGACCGCCGTGTCGACCGGGACGGACCAGACCTTGCCGTCGCCGATCTTGCCGGTACGGGCCGCCTTCACGATGACGTCGAGCAGCTGCTCGGCGTCGTCGTCCTCGACCAGCACCTCGATGCGGATCTTGGGGACGAGGTCGACGGTGTACTCGGCACCGCGGTAGACCTCGGTGTGCCCCCGCTGACGACCGTAGCCGCTCGCCTCGGTGACCGTCAGACCGTGAACGCCGAAGGCCTGGAGGGCCTCCTTGATCTCGTCGAGCCGGTGGGGCTTCACGACGGCGGTGATGAGCTTCATGCGTCCACCTTCTTGGCCGGAGTGCCCGGGGCCGGGGACGGTGCGGCGCTGAAGGACGCGCCGCCGCCGCCACCGCTGAAGTCGTATGCGGTCTCGGCGTGCTCGGCCTGGTCGATGCCCGCGATCTCGTCGTCCTCGGAGACCCGCATCCCGATCGTCTTGTCGATCAGGAAGGCGAGCACCGCGGAGGCCACGAGGGAGTAGGCGAGGACCGCGAAGACACCGGCGCACTGCTTCCAGAACTGGTCGAGGCCGCCGCCGTAGAAGAGGCCCGCGACGTCGGACTGGCCGCCGCCGGTGGCGAGGAAGCCGATCAGCAGGGAGCCGACGACACCGCCGACGAGGTGGACACCGACGACGTCGAGCGAGTCGTCGTAGCCGAACTTGTACTTCAGGCCGACAGCCATGGCGCAGAGCAGACCGGCGACGACACCGACGGCGATCGCGCCGAGCGGGGACACGGCACCACCCGACGGGGTGATGGCGACCAGACCGGCGACCGCGCCTGAGGCGGCACCCAGCGTGGTGAACGCGCCGTGGCGGATCTTCTCGTACGCGAGCCAGGCCAGCATGGCCGCGGCGGTGGCGATCTGCGTGTTGATGAACATCAGCGCGCCGACGCCGTCATCGTTGCCGAGCCAGGAGCCGGCGTTGAATCCGAACCAGCCGAACCACAGCAGACCGGCGCCGAGCATGACCAGCGGCAGGCTGTGCGGGCGCATCGGGTCCCTCTTGAAGCCGACGCGCTTTCCGATCACGAGGATCACGCCGAGTGCCGCGGCACCCGCGTTGATGTGGACCGCCGTACCACCGGCGAAGTCGATGACGCCGAGCTCGAAGGCCCAGCCACCGGCGCCCCAGACCCAGTGCGCGACCGGGAAGTAGACGACCGTGGCCCACAGGGCGACGAACAGCGCCCAGCCCGTGAACTTCACACGGTCCGCGACGGCGCCGCTGATCAGGGCGGGCGTGATGATCGCGAACATCAGCTGGAAGACGGCGAAGACGTAGATCGGGATGGTGTAGCCGTCCCAGAGCTGCGTGATGCCGATTCCGCTGAGGCCCACGTAGTCCGAGGACCAGCCGATGATGCTGCCCGAGTCGGTGCCGAAGGCGAGCGAGAAGCCGTAGAGCACCCACAGGATGGTGACGATCCCCATGCTGATGAAGCTCATCATCAACATGTTCAGGGTGCTCTTGACCCGGACCATGCCTCCGTAGAAGAAGGCGAGTCCGGGAGTCATGATCAGCACCAGGGCGGAACAGATGAGCATGAACCCGGTGTTGGCGGCAGACAGCGTGGGAGCGTCTGCGGCAAGCGTGATGGCTGGTGCCATCGGCGTCTCCTCGTCGTTTGGTACGGCCCCGTGCGGGCGAAGCCATGAGCGGTTATGAGGGGTGGGCCGGTTATGCGCCAGAGATTGGCGCAGCGCCGTTTCGACCGGCACCCCTCGATGTTTCGCCGCAGTGACGAAGAGGTCCTGTGTGTTACGCCTCGATGAACTGGCTGATGTCGGTCCGCGCGATCGTTATCGTGGCGCAACCTTCATCGAAGGTATGGAACCGGCCGCGGTCGGCCGTCCGATGACCTGGCATGGGGGAGCCGAGTCGGGCTGTTAAGGACGGCGGCCGCGGCCGGGGTACTGGGGTCAGACCGCCTCGGCGGTCTCGGGCAGATCGATGGCGAGCTGCTCGGTCAGGTCCACAACGGCGGCGAGATCCCCGAAATCGCGTACAGCCGTGTCGACGGTTTTTCGGATACGAGTGTTGACCCTCTCGGAGCGCACCTTCTTGGCGATCCTGAGGGCCTCGCGCACCACGACAGTGCTCTGCTCGGGCTCCCGCCGGAGCAGGTGCACCGTGCCCATCCCGACGAGGTTGAGTGCGTACGAACGCTGGTGCTCGGTGTCCTTCTCGAAGAGGTCGACAGCCTTCTGCATGACGGGCTCGGCCAGCGAGGCGTACGTGGGACTGCGGCCCGCGACGTAGGCGAGGTCGCGGAAGGAGTGGGAGTTCTCGCCGTGCAGCTCGGCCTCGGAGAAGAAGCGGATCCAGTCGGGCTCGGGCTCGTCGAACTCGAGCGCGTCACCGAACGTGTCCTCGGCCATCCGGACGGCTCGCTTGCACTTTCCGGGCTGCCCCATGTTGGCGTAGGCCCGGGCCTCCATCGCATACAGCATGGACTGGGTGCGGGGACTCGCGCAGTCGCGGCTTCCGTACTGGGCGAGGTGGATCAGTTCCAGGGCGTCGTCGGGCCGGCCGAGGTGGATCATCTGGCGGCTCATGCTGGACAGGACGTACGAGCCGAGCGGTTTGTCGGCGGCTTCCTTGGCGGCGTGCAGGGCGAGGACGAAGTACTTCTGGGCGGTCGGCTGGAGACCGACGTCGTAGCTCATCCAGCCCGCCAGCTCGGCCAGCTCGGCGGCGACCTTGAACAGGCGCCTGGTGGTGGCCTCGGGCTGCGGCTCCTGGAGGAGGTCGGTCACCTCGTGCAGCTGGCCGACGACGGCCTTGCGGCGCAGGCCGCCGCCGCACTGGGCGTCCCACTGGCGGAACATGACCGTGGTGGATTCGAGGAGGTCCAGCTCGGGCTGGGAGAGCCGGCCGGGGCGGCGCAGGGCGGCGGGGGACTCGGGCTGCTCACGGGGGGTGACGGGGCTGGGCACCAGCCAGCGCTGCATGGGCTCGATCAGCGAGGGGCCCGCGGAGAGCGCCAGTGACGTGCCGAGGAATCCGCGCCGCGCCAGCATCAGGTCGCTGCGCGAGAACTCGCCGATCAGGGCGACGGTCTGCGGACCCGTCCAGGGCAGGTCGACGCCGGACACGGACGGTGACTGGTGCGCGGCGCGCAGGCCCAGGTCCTCGACGGCGACGACACAGCCGAAGCGCTCGGAGAACAGCTCGGAGAGGATGCGCGGGATGGGCTCGCGGGGATTCTCGCCGTCCAGCCAGCGGCGGACGCGCGAGGTGTCCGTCGAGATGTGGTTGGCTCCCAACTGGCGTGCTCTGCGGTTCACTTGACGCGCCAGCTCACCCTTGGACCAACCGCTGCGCACGAACCACGAGCCCAACAGCTCATTGGGGCGCTTGTCAGCAGTCGTCCCGCCTCCGCCGTTGCCGCCCACTGGAACGCCCCCATCCCTGAACCCACTTGTGCGCTGTGTGCGCCAAGCCCTACCAGAATGCCGGTACATATGGTCGTCCGTCCGGTGGTTCTCACCCATCGAACGAGAAGCCGAGTTGCCTCCGGCATACCCACGAGTGCATGCGTCCCCAGGACCCGTGCACTCACAGTAATCCTACGATCACCCCTCCAGCCATGGCGATCCCGGAAACGCCACCATTCGCCACCCCTTCGAATGAACTCCCGGCGGCCCGTACACGATTCACTTGACACATGACGGCCGGGAGTGGGCGGAGCGATGCACATCGGGGCGCGCGAAGCCGGACGCACCACCCGTGACACCGCCGGGCGCCGCATGAACCGCACAGCGTTGGGAACGCAGAGTTACGGTTCCGTTCCGTCACGTAACCACCTGCGCGCTGGACCCGTTGGAGGGGGCATGGGCTTCACGATCGGCGGCATCCGCGAAATCCGGTCCGGCTCTCGTCGCCGCGGCCGCTCCTCGGAGTGCACGGCCGTGGCCGAGTTCACCGGGCTGTGGGGCTGGGACGTGGCGCCCGGCGCCCGGACCGCCGCGGGGACCTGCTCGTGCGGCCGGGCCGACTGCCCGGCGCCCGGCGCGCATCCCCTGGACTTCGCCCCCGTCGTCCCGGCCGGTGCCACGCTCGACGAAGTGACGCAGGCCTGGGGCGAGTTCCCCGGCGCCGCGGTGATGCTTCCCGTGGGCCGCGCCTTCGACATCATCGAGGTCGCCGAGCCGGCCGGCCGCCGTGCCCTGGTCCGGCTCGAACGCATGGGACTCCCGGTGGGCCCCGTGGCCGCCACCCCGGGCGGCCGCGCCCACTTCTTCGTCGCCCCCGGCGCAGCGGCCGAACTGCCCGAGCTGCCCTACCGCATGGGCTGGGACGACGCCACGCTCGACCTGCACGGCCTGGGCCCCGGCACGTACATCACGGCCCCGCCCTCCGACCGCGCCGGCCTCGGCCCGGTCCACTGGCTCCGCTCCCCCGCCCTCGACTCGGCCACAAAGCCGCCCGCGGCCCGGCTGTTGCTGGGGACGCTGGCGTACGTGGCACACCGCTCGCGCGCGTAGCCCTGCCGATACAGACCTACCGAAACGGAAGGGCCCCATCGCATCTGCACCATGCGGTGGGGCCCTTCCTCGCGTACGTACCTCTCGTACGGAACGTCACTCTCCGATAAGGGCATCCACGAACGCCTCCGGCTCGAACGGGGCCAGGTCGTCCGCGCCCTCGCCGAGGCCGACGAGCTTGACGGGGACGCCCAGTTCGCGCTGGACGGCGATGACGATGCCGCCCTTGGCCGTGCCGTCGAGCTTGGTCAGGACGATGCCGGTGATGTCGACGACCTCGGCGAAGACCCGGGCCTGGACCAGGCCGTTCTGGCCGGTGGTGGCGTCCAGCACGAGCAGCACCTCGTCCAGCGGGGCGTGCTTCTCGACGACGCGCTTGACCTTGCCGAGCTCGTCCATGAGACCGGTCTTGGTGTGCAGCCGGCCCGCGGTGTCGATGAGTACGACGTCCGCGCCCTCCTGGATGCCCTCCTTGACGGCGTCGAAGGCGATGGACGCGGGGTCGCCGCCCTCGGGGCCGCGCACGGTACGGGCGCCGACGCGCTCGCCCCAGGTCTGCAGCTGGTCGGCGGCGGCGGCACGGAAGGTGTCGGCCGCACCGAGCACCACGTGCTTGCCGTCGGCGACGAGCACGCGCGCGAGCTTGCCGGTGGTGGTGGTCTTGCCGGTGCCATTGACCCCGACGACCATCACGATGCCCGGGGTGTCCAGACCGGACTCGGTGTTCACGGTGCGGTCGAAGTCGGGCACGAGGAGAGTGAGCAGCTCCTCCCGCAGCAGGGTCCGCAGCTCGTCGGGGGTCCGCGTGCCGAGCACCCGTACGCGCTCGCGCAGGCGCTCGACCAGCTCCTGGGTGGGCTGCACACCGACATCGGCGGTGAGCAGCGTGTCCTCGATCTCCTCCCAGGTGTCCTCGTCGAGATGCTCGCGCGAGAGGAGCGTGAGCAGCCCCTTGCCGAGCGCGTTCTGCGAGCGGGAGAGGCGGGCGCGCAGGCGGACCACGCGGCCCGCGGTCGGCTCCGGGACCTC
>NZ_JAPWHT010000548.1:0-6256 GCF_027270795.1 Streptomyces sp. ActVer | reverse complement strand
GGCCTTCGCCGGGCGCGTGGGGGACGATCCCGCGGGCGCGTTCGTCCGCGGAGAGCTCACCGACCACGGCGTCGACACCACTCATCTCACCATCGACCCTCACCTGCCCACACCCCTGACGGTGGTGCTCAACGACAAGGACGGCGACCGGGCCATTCTCACCTCGCCAGGCTGTCTGACGGCGACGTGCGCGCAGGACGTGCCCGAGGCACTGCTGGCTGACGCGCGGCACGTGCACGCGGCGTCCTTCTTCCTGATGCCCCGTCTGGCCCGGTCCCTGGCAGCCGTGTTCGCCCAAGCCAGATCCCACGGGGCGAGTACCTCGCTCGACACCAACGACGATCCCGACGACAAGTGGGACCGCGAACTGCTCGACCCCGTACTGGAGTTCACTGACATCCTGCTGCCGAACGCCGCCGAGGCCCGGGCGCTCACCGGCGAGACCCAACTGGACGCGGCAGCAGCTGCGTTGGCGGGGATCGGCCCGCTGGTCGTCGTCAAGGACGGCTCCGAGGGCGCCCTCGCCCACGACGGGGAACGGGTCCGGCGCGTACCGGCCGTGCCGGTGGAGCCGGTCGACACCGTGGGTGCCGGCGACAGCTTCGACGCCGGTTTCGTCGCGGCGACCGTGCGCGGGCTGGACCTGCGCTCGTCCCTTGCGCTGGCCGCCGTCTGCGGTTCGCTCTCGACCCGCGGCCACGGCGGTACGGCTGCGCAGCCGACGTGGCACGAGGCCTGCGCCCACACCGACCTGGAGAGCCGCACATGACCGAGGTAAAGATCGCCTTCGTGGGAGCCGGCAGCGTGGTGTTCACGCAGGGGCTCCTGGCCGATCTGTTCGCCTTCCCCGAACTGGGCCACGCCCGGATCGCCCTGCACGACATCGACGAGGAACGGCTGGCCACGGCGGAGGGAGCCGCCCGCCACATCACGGACGAGCGAGGCGCCAAACCGACGATCACCGCGCACCTCGACCGGCGCGCCGTCCTCGAAGGCGCCGACTTCGTCGTCAACACCGTCCAGGTCGGCATGAACGAGGCCACCCGCACGGACTTCGGCGTCCCGGCCCGCTACGGAGTGCGCCAGACCATCGGTGACACGCTCGGCATCGGCGGCATCTTCCGCGCCCTGCGCACCTTCCCGGTGCTGCGCGGCCTCGCCGAGGACATGGCCGAACTCTGCCCGGACGCCCTGCTGTTGAACTACACCAACCCGATGGCGATGAACGTCCTGTACCTGTCGCGGATCGCACCGGCCCTGCGCACGACCGGTCTGTGCCACTCGGTGTACTGGACGATGCACGACCTCTCGCAGCTGGTGGGTGTCCCCTTCGAGGAGGTCTCCTATCTGGCCGCCGGCGTGAACCACCAGGCCTGGGTGCTGCGTTTCGAGCGCGACGGCCGCGACCTCCACCCGCTCCTCGACGCCGCGATCGCCAAGGATCCGGGGCTCCTGCGCCGTGTACGGGTCGACATGTACCGCAGGCTGGGCCACTACCCCACCGAGACGAGCGAGCACTCCGCCGAGTACGTCCCCTGGTATCTGCACCACGACACCGAGATCGAACGCCTCCGGCTGCCGGTGGGCGCGTACCTGGGGATCATCGAGGAGAACACCGCCGACTACGAGCGCACCCGCCAGGCTCTGCTAGCGGACGCTCCGCTGCCCGTCGAGGGCACGATGGAGTACGCGCCCCAGGTCATCCACAGCGTCGTCACGGGGACCCCGCGCACGATCTACGGGAACGTCCCGAACCGCGGGCTCATCGACAACCTGCCCGCCGACTCCGTGGTCGAAGTTCCTTGCCTGGTCGATGCGTTGGGAGTCCAACCGACCCGTGTCGGGGCACTGCCCCCGCAGTGCGCGGCGCTCAACAGCGCGTACGTCTCCGTCACCGACCTGGTCGTCCGCGCGGCCACGGACGGCGATCCGCGGCACATCCGCCATGCCGCGATGGCCGACCCCGCGACGGCGGCGGCCCTTCCGGTGGAGCGGATCTGGGACCTGTGCGACGACCTCGTACGGGCTCATCGGGAGTTGCTCCAGCCTGAGTTGCGGGAGGAGCTGGGGCACTGACGCCCGGCCCGTACCGGGTCACCGCTCCAGGAGGTCCAGGGCCTGTTCCCAGCGGAACTCCCGGCCCGCCGGGCCGCCGAAGGCGTGCTCGCCGAACCGGACGCCCATCCCGCGCAGCCTTTTCAGGCTGTCCTGATACGCGGGGTGGGCCGTCAACGCCTCGCTCACACAGGGCAGTACGGAGATCGGCACCCCCATCCCGTACGCCTCGCAGAGTGTGCCGAGGGCGAGGGTGTCGGAGATCCCGGCCGCCCATTTGTTGATGGTGTTGAAGGTCGCGGGCGCCACGGTGACGGCGTCCGGGTCGGGGAACGGGCGCGGGTCGCCGGGGGCGCGCCAGGCGGACCGGATCGGCCTGCCGGTCCGCGACTCGACCGCCGCGGTGTCGAAGAAGCCGGTCGCGATCGGGGTCGCGAAGACCCCGACCTCCCAGTTCCGCTCCTGCGCCAGGGTGATCAACTCCTCGACCCCCTCGGCGACTCCGGCGGCGCAGACGACGACGTAGAGGAAGGGCTTCCGGGCCTGTTCAGTCACCCGGGAACCCTACTGAACGCCGCCTCGCGGCCCCGGCGCCTCGCGACCCCGGCCGCCTCGCGGCCCTGGCGTCTTGCGGCCCGCTACCGGACGGGGAAGGAATCCCCTCGCTCCGCGTCCGGACGCGGGCCGTGGATCCGGCGTTCCTTCTCCTCGATCGGTACGTCGTTGATGCTGGCCTCGCGCCGGGTCATCAGGCCGTGCTCGTCGAACTCCCACAGCTCGTTGCCGAAGGAGCGCCACCACTGACCGTCGGCGTCACGGCACTCGTACTGGAAACGGACGGCGATGCGGTTTCCGTCGAAGGCCCAGAGGTCCTTGCGCAGGGCGTACTCCTGCTCGCGACCCCACTTGTCGGTGAGCATGTCCACGATCTGGGCGCGGCCGGTGACGAAGGTCTCGCGGTTGCGCCAGACCGAGTCCTGCGAGTACGCGAGCGAGACCTTGTGGGGATCGCGGGTGTTCCAGGCGTCCTCGGCCGCCTGGACCTTCTGGGCCGCGGTCTCACGGGTGAAGGGCGGCAGGGGCGGGCGGTCGGTCATGACGGCTTCCTCTCGATGGCGGTGCAACTCGAAGGCGACGCAGCTCAATGGCGGTGCGACGAGCGGGAGAACGTGCGTTCTCCGGCCTGGCTGCTAACGTAGAGAACGTTGGTTCTCTCGTCAAGACGCCAAGGAGCGGGCCGGTACATGGACAGCGCGATCGCCAGGGAACAGGCACTGGACGCGGCGGAAACCCTCTTCTACGGGCGGGGCATACAGACCGTCGGCATGGACGACATCCGCGGCGCGTCGGGGGTCTCCCTCAAGCGGCTCTACCAGCTGTTTCCCGCAAAGGAGCAGCTGGTCGTGGCCTACCTGGAGCGCCGCGACATCCGCTGGCGGCAGCGGCTGGCCGACCACGTGGCCGGACACGAGGATCCCGGGCGGCGCATCATCGCGGTCTTCGACTGGCTCGGCGAGTGGTTCCGCGAGCCCGACTTCCGGGGCTGCGCCTGGATCAACTCGTACGGGGAGCTCGGCGCGACGTCGGAGCGGGTCACCGCCCAGGTCCGCGCCCACAAGCAGGCTTTCAAGGACTACCTGACCGGTCTCGTGCGCGACGCCGGGCTGCCCCAGGACCTGGCCGAACAGGTCTACCTGCTGGCGGAGGGGGCCATGGTCACCGCCGGGATCGAGCAGAGCGGCTCGAAACCCGCCGAGCAGGCCGGGCGGGCGGCTCGGATGCTGATGGAGGGACACGGCGGGACCGTCGGCCATTGACTGCCGTCCCGTCGAGTTGCAGACTCCATTTGAAGATTCAACGGAGAATTATTCACCAGGCGAACGCGCCGCAGCTCCCGCTCGGAGCACGGCGCAGCGCCTCGCACGACGGGAAGAGCCGCGCATGACCCTCCATCGTGACCTGCTGATCGGCGGCAAGGACCTGCCCGCGACCTCCGGCCGCACCGCCAAGGACGTGAATCCCTACAGCTCACAGCTGTACGCCACGGTCGCCGCGGCCGGCATCGAGGACGTCACCCGGGCCGTGGACGCCGCCCACGCGGCCTTCGCCGACTGGGCCGCGCTCGGGCCGGCCCAGCGGCGGAAGATCTTCCTCACCGCGGCCGACCTGCTGGAGGCCCGCACCGACGAGGCCGTACGGATCATGGCGGGCGAGGTCGGCGGGACCCGGCCCTGGGCCATGTTCAACGTCGGTCTTGCCGCGAACATCCTCCGCGAGGCGGCCGCCGCGGTGACCGCGCCGCGCGGGGAGGTGCTGAGCGCGCAGGAGGAGGGCGCACTGGGGCTCGCGGTCCGTGAACCGGTGGGTGTCGTGGCCGCCTTCTCGCCGTGGAACGCCCCGGTCATCCTGGGCGTCCGGGCGGTCGCCGCGCCGCTCGCCGCGGGCAACACCGTGGTGATGAAGCCGAGCGAGGACGCGCCGATCGCCTGCGGGCTGTTCGTCGCGGACGTCCTGCGCGACGCGGGCCTGCCCGACGGCGTCCTGAACGTGATCACGAACGCTCCCGAGGACGCGGCCGCCGTCGCCGAGGCCCTGATCGCCGACGAGCGCGTACGGGCCGTGAACTTCACCGGTTCCACGGGCGTCGGCCGGATCATCGGCGTGCACGCGGCCCGGCATCTGAAGCCCGCGGTCCTGGAACTCGGCGGCAAGAACTCCGTGATCGTGCTCGACGACGCCGATGTCGACTACGCGGTCGACGCCGCCGTCTTCTCGGTCTTCATGAACTCCGGGCAGATCTGCATGTCCGCCGACCGGATCCTCGTCCACGAGAGCCTCGCCGAGGAGTTCACGGCCAAGTTCACCGCGAAGACCGAGTCGCTCGCGTCCGGTGACCCGGCCGATCCGCACACCGTCGTCGGCCCGCTCGTCACGACGGGCGCCGCCCGCCGGGTCGCCGCTCTCGTCGAGGGCGCCGTCGCCAAGGGCGCCACCGTGCTGACCGGCGGCGCCGCCCCCGAGGGCGCCGTGCATCCGGCGACCGTGCTGACCGACCTGCCCGAGGACGCCGACCTGTACCACGGGGAGGCGTTCGGCCCGCTCGCCGTGATCAGCACCTTCGGCACGGACGACGAGGCGATCGCGTTCGCCAACGCCACGGAACATGGGCTTACCTGCGGGATCATCACCGAGAACGGCACCCACGGGCTGAAGGTCGCCCGCCGGATCCGTACCGGCATCGTGCACATCAACGACCAGTCCGTCGCCGACGAGCCGAACGCCCCCTTCGGCGGGTTCAAGTCCAGCGGATACGGCCGGTTCGGCGGGCGCTGGGGCATCGAGGCGTTCAGCAACACGCGCTGGGTGACGCTGGCGACGCAGCAGGCGCACTTCCCGTTCTAGCCGGTCCGCTTCTGGACGGTCCGCTTCTCGGTCCGCCAGGCCCCGGCGGCGCACGGGCTGCGGCACGCCTCGCGTGTGCCGCAGCCCCGCCCGACCCCGGTAGGTGACGCGTTCCCGTACGCGAGAAATGAGTTGCCCCGGCGACTGCCCCGACGCCACCATCTGCCCATGACCACGACCGAAGCCCTGCTGCCGCCGACCTTCGCCACCGCTCGTCCGGTGCGGGTCCAGCAGCAGTCCGGCCGACCGCGGAGGCTCTCACTTCCGCGGTCGTGACCGCCGCGCTCGTCGCGGGGCTTCTCGCGGGCTATGGCATCGCCATCCCCGTCGGAGCGGTCGCGACCTACCTCGTCTCCCTCACCGCCCGTACGTCCCTGCGGATCGGCGTGTGCGCCGCGCTCGGCGTGGCGACGGCCGGCGGGCTCTACGCCCTGGTGGCCGCGCTCGGCGGGTCCGCACTCGCCACCGCCCTCCAGCCCGTACTGGTCCCGCTGCGCTGGGCCTCGGGACTCGTCCTCGTCGCGCTCGCCGTACGAGGCGGAGTCACCGCGCTCCGCCAGTACCGCGAACAGCGGCTCGCCGCCCGTTCCGACGGGACGCCGGTGAGCCCCGGCCGCGCGTACCTGGCCCTGCTCGGCATCACGATGCTGAACCCCACCACCGTCGTGTACTTCGCGGCGCTGGTGCTGGGCAGCAGTGCCGGTGAGGCCGCCGGCCTCCTGGAACAGGGGGTGTTCGTCCTCGCCGCCTTCGCCTCGTCGGCCGGCTGGCAACTGCTGCTCGCGGGCGGCGGCGCGCT
>NZ_JAPWHT010000547.1:0-6290 GCF_027270795.1 Streptomyces sp. ActVer | reverse complement strand
CGAGTGCGACAACTGCTACGGCGTCTGCCCCGACAACGCCATCACCAAGCTCGGTCCCGGCAAGGGGTTCGCGATCGGCCTCGGCTGCTGCAAGGGATGTGGGCCGTGCCTGGCCGAATGCCCGGCCGGGGCGATGGAGATGGGCCGGAGGAAGGTGCGGACGCGGACGAGGGCCGATGGTGGACTTGCCGTCCGACGGGCCGCCCCGGGGATGCGCTCCCGGGGGCGGCCGCAGACCCGCGTGCGGGTCGGTCAGACGACGAACTGCCGTACAGCCGCCTTGAGTTCGGCCAGTCCCTTCTTCGCGTCGGTGAAGAACATGCCGGTCCTGGGGTTGGTGTAGAGCTCGTTGTCGATGCCCGCATAGCCGTGGCCCATCGAGCGCTTGACGACCACGATGCTCTTCGCCCTGTCGACGTCGAGGATCGGCATTCCGGAGATGGCGTTGCCGGGGCGGCGGGCTGCCGGGTTGGTGACGTCGTTGGCGCCGATGACCAGGGCGACGTCGGCCTGTGGGAACTCGGGGTTGACCTCGTCCATCTCCTTGAGCTGCGGATAGGGCACGTTCGCCTCGGCGAGCAGCACGTTCATATGGCCCGGCATCCGGCCCGCGACCGGGTGCACGGCATAGCTGACCTCGATGCCGTGCTCTTCCAGCAGCGCGGCCAGATCACCGAGTTCGTGCTGGGCCTGCGCGGCGGCCAGACCGTAGCCGGGCACGACGATGACCTTGGTCGCGTAGGCGAGCTGGATCGCCACGTCGTCCGCGGACAGTGAACGCACCTGGGCCGGGGCTCCGCCAGGACCGATCGCGGCCGGGGCGTCGCCGGTGCCGAAGCCGCCGATGACGATGTGGGCGATCGACCGGTTCATCGCGTCTGCCATCAGCTTGGTGAGGATGCCGCCCGAGGCGCCGACCAGGGCACCCGCGGTGATCAGGACGGGCTCGGCGAGGACGAAGCCCGCCATCGCGACCGCCGTTCCGGTGAAGGCGTTCAGCAGCGAGATGACCACCGGCATGTCCGCGCCGCCGATCGGCAGCACCATCGTCACACCGAAGGCGAGAGCGGCGACCAGCAGGACCATCAACCCGCCCGTTCCCTGGGGATCGAGAACCAGCCAGAGGGTGCCCACCGCGAACGCGGCCGGCAGGGCGACGTCCAGGCCGCGCGCTCCGCGGAACACGATCGGACGCCCCGGCACCCATCCCTGCAGCTTGCCCGCGGCGATCAGCGAGCCGGAGAAGGTGACCGCGCCGATGACGATGTCGAGCGCGCCGGGGACGGTGATCCGCGCGCCCAGCGACTCCGGGTGGGCGGTCTGCAGCAGGTCGTTCACGGCGATCAGGGCGGCCGCGCCGCCGCCGACGGCGTTGAACAGGCTCACGAGCTGAGGCATCGCGGTCATCTCGATCTGCTGTGCCGCGTACAGCCCGAGCGCGGAGCCGAGCACACCGCCAAGGACGAGCACCAACCAGCCTGTGCCGGTGATGTCACCCTCGTCCAGCAGCAACACCGCGGTCGCGGCGATCGCCACGCCCATCGCGGCGGCGGAGAGGGTGTTGCCGCGGCGCGCGGTACGCGGCGAGTTCATCAGATGCAGACCCAGCACGAAGCAGGCCGCGGCACCCAGGAAGACATAACGGACTGTGGTTTCAAGGGTGTTCATGACGTGACGCCCTTCCCTGCCGTTTCGGACTTCTCTCCCGCCCCCGGCTTCTTGGGGCGTGCCCGGAACATGTGCAGCATGCGGTCGGTGACGACGTAGCCGCCTACGACGTTCATCGCGCCGAAGGCCACCGCCACGAAGGCGAGGACGTAGCCGATCGCGTTGTGCGCCTCGGCGGCGATCAGCATCGCGCCGATGACGACGATGCCGTGGATGGAGTTGGCACCCGACATCAGCGGAGTGTGCAGGGTCGCCGGGACCTTGCTGATGACCTCGAAGCCGACCAGCACACTGAGCACGAAGACCATGACGGCGGTGAGGAGATCGAGGTTCATGACGCGCCTCCTTCGGCAGTCTCCGGTGTGACCGTGGACCCGTCGGCCGGCTCGTGCGCGACCCCGTCTCCCAGCAGAGCGCCGGTGATCTCGTCGGACGGATCGAGTACCAGCTCGCCGTCGCGCAGGAGGTGACGCAGGAGCGCGACGAGATTGCGGGAGTACGCCGTGGACGCGGCGGTGGCCATGGCGGAGGACAGTCGCCCTGCGCCGATCAGGGTCACTCCGCCGTCCAGGACGACTGTCTTCTCCGGCTCCGAGCCCTCGACGTTCCCGCCGAGTGCGCTCGCCGCCAGGTCGACGACCACCGAGCCGGGCTTCATCCGCTCGACCGCCGTCGCGGTCACCAGCAACGGGGGCTTGCGCCCAGGCACCTGGGCCGTGGTGATCACGACGTCGGAGCGGGCGATGTACGCGTCGAGCGCCTCCCGCTGAGCCTGCTGCTCCTGGTCGGTCAGCTCCCTCGCGTAGCCTCCCTGCCCGGCGCCCGATTCCTCGTCCGGCGGGCGCCGGATGTCGAGGAACCGGGCGCCGAGTGACTCCACCTCCCCTCTCGACTCGGGGCGTACGTCGTACGCGCTCACGACGGCGCCGAGGCGACGAGCCGTGGCGATCGCCTGCAGCCCGGCCACTCCGGCCCCGAGAACGAGGACCGCCGCGGGAGGCGCGGTGCCGGCCGCGGTGGTCAGCATCGGGAAGAACCTGTCGTACGTGTCGGCCGCGAGCAGTGCCGCCTTGTACCCGGCGACGTTGGCCTGTGAGGTCAACGCGTCCATGGACTGGGCACGGCTGAGGGTGCGGGGCAGCAGATCCAGACTCACCGTGCGGACACCGCGCTCGGCCAGTTCCCCGGTCAGGGCGCGGTGCCGCAGCGGTTCGAGCAGGCCGATCAGGACCTGCCCGGGACGAAGCACCGCTGCTGTCTCGGCGTTCGGCGGTCCCACGCACAGCACGGCGTTCGCGCGCTCGTACAGTTCGTCCACCGGAACGACGGTGGCGCCCGCCGCCGTGTAGTCGGCGTCGCCGAACCAGGCTCCGGATCCGGCACCGGTCTCGACGAGTACGTCAAGTCCGGTCCGGCGCAGAAGAGTTACGGCCTCGGGGACCAGGGCGACGCGGCGTTCGCCAGGCGCCTGTTCCCTTATGGCTCCGACGGTGAGGGTTCCCATGATCTGCTGCCTCTCCCTGTGGCCCTGGTCGCTCAGGGCTCGTCGCGGTCGGTCAGAACCCGAAGACGAGCCGGGCCTCGGCCCGCCCGCCGAGCACTTCGTCGAAGGATTCGTTGACTTCGTCGAGACGCCGCGTCTCGGTGATCACCTGGGTGCGGCCGGCCGCGTGCAGCGCGAACACCTCGGCAAGGTCCTGGCGGGTCCCGACGATCGAGCCGATGACGGAGATCCCGGAGAGCACGGTCTCGAAGATCGGCACGTTGATCGCGGCGTCGTCGGCGGGCAGGGCGACCATCACCAGGCGCCCGCCGCGGTTCAGCGACCGGTAGGCCTGTTCGAAGGCCTCGGGCGCGGCGGCGAGGACGACGGCCACGTCCGCGCCGCCCGCCGCCTTGATCTCGGCGACCGGGTCGTGCGTACGTGCGTTGACGATGTGGTCCGCCCCGAGCCGGTGGGCCAGGCCCAGCTTGTCGGGTTCGAGGTCGACGGCGGTGACGAAGGCGCCGACGAGGCGCGCGTACTGCAGCGCCAGGTGGCCGAGCCCGCCGACACCGAAGACGGCGACCCGCTCGGCGGGCACCACCCGGGCCACCTTGATGGCCTTGTACGTGGTCACGCCGGCGCAGGTCAGCGGCGCCGCGTCGAGGGACGTCACGCCGTCCGGCACCTCAACGAGGGCGCCCACGTTCGCGAGGACGTACTCGGCGAAGCAACCGTCCACGGAGTAGCCGGTGTTGACCTGGCTCTCGCACAGGGTCTCCCAGCCGGAGACGCAGTAGCGGCAGGTGCCGCAGGACGATCCGAGCCACGGGATCGCGACCCTCCTGCCCACGAGGCTCAGGGGCACGCCCCTGCCGACACGCTGGACGGGGCCGACGCCTTCGTGTCCTGGGATGAACGGCGGGTGGGGCTTGACGGGCCAGTCGCCGCGCGCCGCGTTGATGTCGGTGTGGCACAGGCCGGAGGCTTCCATACGGACCAGTGCCTGGCCGGGGCCCGGATCGGGGATGGGCAGTTCGCGTATTTCCAGGGGCTTGCCGAGGTCGGTGACGACTGCTGCTTTCATGACCGCTCCTGTGCTGGTGCGGCGTCGCGTACGACGACCCGCGTGACGAAGTGCAGCCCGTCCCCGGCTGCGAGGGAGAAGCCGCCCGGTGCCCCTGGTCCGACGTCCAGGACGAGGCGCGGGCGGCCGAGTGCCTGGTACTGGTCGGCGTCGATGGAGAAGGTGCAGCCGTCGATCACGCCGAGCAGCATGTCCCCCTCGCCGAGGGCGAATTCACCGCTCGGGAAGCACATCGGATCGCTGCCGTCGCAGCATCCTCCGGACTGGACGAACATCACCGGCCCCCCGTGGGCGGCGCGCAGGGCCGCGAGGGCCCGGTGCGCCGCCTCGGTGGCGGTGACGCGCCCGACGTTTCCGTTCTCGGGCATGCCGTCGCCTCCTCCTAGAACAGCCCGAGCGGCTTGGTGCCATAGCTGACCAGGAGGTTCTTGGTCTGGCTGTAGTGCTCGAGCATCATCTTGTGCGTCTCACGGCCGATGCCGGAGACCTTGTAGCCACCGAACGCCGCACCGGCGGGATACAGGTGGTAGCAGTTCGTCCAGACACGGCCCGCCTGGATCGCGCGGCCCATCCGGAAGGCACGGCCCGTGTCGCGGGTCCACACCCCGGCGCCGAGGCCGTACAGCGTGTCGTTGGCGATCTCCAGTGCCTCGGCCTCGTCCTTGAAGGTGGTGACCGCGAGGACAGGACCGAAGATCTCCTCCTGGAAGACACGCATCCTGTTGTGGCCCTTGAGGACCGTCGGCTCGTAGAAGTAGCCGTCCGCGAACTCCCCTCCGACCGCGGCACGGTGACCGCCGACGAGCAGCTCCGCACCCTCCTTCAGACCGATCTCCACGTACGAGGCGATCTTCTCCACCTGGGACTTGGAAACCTGCGGGCCGATCATGGTCTCGGTGTCCAGCGGGTCGCCCTGCCTGATGGCGCGGATCCGCTCCAGGCAACGCCCCATGAACTCCTCGTAGATGTCCTCCTGGATCAGTGCGCGGGACGGGGCGGTGCAGACCTCGCCCTTGTTGAACGCGTACAGGACGAGTCCTTCGACGGCCTTGTCGAGGAACTCGTCGTCGGCGGCGGCCACGTCGTTGAAGAAGATGTTCGGCGACTTGCCGCCCAGCTCCAGGGTGACCGGGATGATGTTCTGGGCCGCGTACTGCATGATCAGCCGGCCGGTGGTGGTCTCACCGGTGAAGGCGACCTTGGCGATGCGCTTGTTGGTGGCCAGCGCCTTGCCGATCTCGGCGCCGGGGCCGTTGACGACGTTGAGGACGCCCGGCGGGACGATGTCGCCGATGACCTCCATCAGCTTCAGGATCGACCACGGGGTCGGCGACGCCGGCTTGAGCACGGTGGCGTTGCCCGCCGCCAGTGCGGGCGCGAGCTTCCACGCGGCCATCAGCAGCGGGAAGTTGAACGGGATGATCTGCCCGACCACACCCAGCGGCTCGTGGAAGTGGTAGGCCACGGTCTCCTTGTCGATCTCGGTGATCGAGCTCTCCTCGGCCCGTATGGCGGCCGCGAAGTAGCGGAAGTGGTCGGCCGCGAGGGGGATGTCGGCAGCCAGGGTCTCGCGGACCGGCTTGCCGTTCTCCCAGCTCTCGGCGACCGCGAGTTCCTCGCGGTGGGCGTCGATGGCGTCGGCCACCGCGTTGAGCACCGCCGCCCGCTGGGCCGTGGAAGCCTCGCCCCACTTGTCCTTCGCCGCGTGCGCGGCGTCCAGGGCGAGTTCGATGTCCTGCGGCCCCGACTTCGGAACCTCACAGATCGGCCTGGCGGTGGCGGGGCTCAGATTCGGTGTGTACGTCCCGGTGGTCGGTGCCTCCCACTTGCCACCGATGAAGTTCTCGTACCGGGGCGCGACGTGCACGGGGCTGCCCGTTTTCCCCGGGGGTTCGTACCTCATGATCGTCCCCTTTCGTGTCACGACGACCGTGGTGTCTGGTCCCACGCTAGGAACGGCGACGCTGCATCAACGCTGCATATGTGCGGACCTGCGGCGGGACGACCGGCACGCGCACTCCCGCGGGCAGGCCCCGTGGTGCGGCCGCCGAC
>NZ_JAPWHT010000546.1:0-6322 GCF_027270795.1 Streptomyces sp. ActVer | reverse complement strand
CGCCGGCGCCCGAGCCGAGCATCTCGTAGGCGACGGTGAACAGCAGGTTCCGATGGGCGACGAACGCCTCGGTGGCGGGGTCCGTGCGGCTGCCGTCGGCGAGCTGCCCGGCCGTGTCCTCTGCACGCTCGCTGTGCTCGCTCATCACCGAGTGCTCCTGCCTGTTCGCTGTCGACGGTCTCACGCGCACAAGACGCCGGTCGCCGCCGCTCTGTGACATCCATGCACGGTGGCGCACGTCACACGGCCGTCCGGTCACAAGGAGCGGGGCGCCGGCATCTCGTGTTCGGCCAGTGCGACACCACGAGTGAGGACGAAGCCATGGACGCCCGATTCAACCTGTTCGACAACGAGATCGCCGGAAAGTTCGCCAAGCGGTTCGCAGGCGCCGGCCTGGTGATCCAGCAGTCGCCGCTGCCGAAGTCCACGCAGGAGCTGGTGTCGCTGCGCGCCAGCCAGATCAACGGCTGCGGCTGGTGCATCGACATGCACACCAAGGAGGCCGCTGCCGCCGGCGAGACCGCGGTCCGGCTCAACCTGGTAGCCGCCTGGCGCGAGTCCACCGTGTTCACCGAGCCCGAGCGGGCCGCGCTGGCACTCACCGAAGAGGGCACACGGCTCGCAGACGCCGACCAGGGCGTGTCCGACGAGACCTGGGCCCAGGCGCGCAAGCACTTCGACGACGACCAGATCGCCGCACTGATCTGCCTGGTAGCCCTGATCAACGCGGCCAACCGCCTCGCCGTGATCGTGCACCAGCGGGGAGGCTCCTACGCGCCCGGCATGTTCGCCGCCGCGTTCGACTGAGCGGCAACCGGATCGGGCCCGGCCCAGGATCATCCGTTCTCGATCCGGGCCGGGCCCCCAGACTCATGCCCGACCGGCGTCATGCTCCCGAGTGGCTCAGGACGACGGCACGGGCTTCGTGGCGAAGTACGGCTTGCAGATGCCGTCGACCCAGTCGGTGGCGATCTCCAGCAGTCTGTTGCCGTCCGCCGATGGCAGCAGGGCCGAGCTGTAGTTGGGGCAGTAGTCGACGACCGTCGAGTCGACGGTGACGGGCGCGGAAATCTCCCGCCAAGTGCCGCTGCCGCCCGCGCTGTTGACCCAGACCGTCCTTCCGCTGCCGGCGGCCCGGGTGCCGTCCTTGTTGTAGAGGACCTGGCCGATGAGGAAGAGCCGGCCCAGCGGATTGCCCGCCTCGGGTGCCCAGGCGACGGTCGGGGCGTGCTTGAAGTACTTGCCGTCGGCCGTCTCGGGCCGGTAGCCGAGGAACGGCCCGCTCGTCCAGTCCCAGCCGTCGGCCGAGGTCCGGTAGTGCACGACGCACTGGTACTGCCCGGGAGCGGCGCAGATCTCGTACGACATGAAGTAGGTGCCGTTGCCGAGCTTGCGGACGACCGCCATGCCTGGGCGGTCGGTGGCGAGCGGGCTGATGACGGTGGCGCGGTGTCCGGTCCAGGTCAGGCCGTTCGAGGTGCGGGCGGCCATGAGCTTCTGGCTGTGTGCGGGGTCGGTCTCGTCCGAGTAGTGGGCGACCAGTTGGCCGGTGGCGTCGACGGAGAACTCGGGCTCCCACAGGCCTCCGGTGCTGCCCGCGGTCGCGATGGTGGACAGGTAACTCCAGGTGCGCCCCACGTCGTTGCTCTTGAAGACACGCAGGGCCATGCGGCGGTTCGTCTCGTCCTGGCCGACCGAGGCCGACCACAGCAGCGTGCCTGCGGGCAGATTGCCGACCCGTTGCGGGAGCTCGAAGAGAGTGGAACAGCAGAGTCCCTGCCCGCCGGCCGCCTCCGGGTCGCCGACCGTGCCGACCTGCCGGAAGGACGCGCCGGAGTCGGTGCTCTCGTAGATGGCCCCGAGTCCGTTGTTCCCGGAGAACGTGACCACCGACGACAGAACGAGGCCGTTGGCACCCGCGTCGTGCGCGAGGCGGACGGCCCGGGGGTACAGGCCGGTGTCGTTGCGCAGTGCGGTGCCGGTCGCGGCGTCCGCCGTTCCGGCCTGTGCGGTGAGCAGGGCGGCCAGGAGGGCGATCAACCCGGTTACAAGGGCGGCCAGTTGGAGCGGATGGAGCGGCGTACGGGGTCTTGCCGACATCAGATTCTCCCATCGGGGTGCGGGCTGGATCTGTTCGGACGGTGACGTCCGGCGTGACATCACTCGGCAGGGGCCAGGCGGATGACGTTCCAGGACACCGGGGCCAGCTCCGCCTCAAGCGCCCCGTCGGCGGTGACCTGGGCTCCGCCCCCGGTGCGCGGCGTCACGCGCTCCGGCTCGGCCTCGATGTTGACGGCGTCCGGGTCCTGATCGGCGAGTACGAGGTGCTCCAGCACCCGGTAGCCGGACAACGCGCCACGCAACTCGACCCGCAGGCGCAGAGGTTGCTCCTGGCCGCGGTTGACGGCGAGGACCGTGAGCGCGCCGCTCTCCTCCTCGTACGTCACCACCGTGTCGAGCGCCGATACGTCCCCGTGCCTCGCCGTGTCGATACGGGACCCGGTGACGTCGGTACGCAGCACCTTCCCGGTGGCGAACCGGGCCGCCTGCGCGAACGGGTGGAAGGTGGTCTGCCGCCAGCTCGCGCCACCCGGTTCGCTGCGTATCGGGGCGATGACGTTGACCAGTTGGGCAAGGCACGCGATGGCCACCCGGTCGGCGTTGCGCAGGAGCGTGATGAGCAGCGAACCGACGACGACGGCGTCGGTCACGCTGTACGTGTCCTCGATCAGGCGGGGTGTCTCGGCGGTCTCCAGGTTGCGTTCCCCGACGAAGCGGGCGGCGTACCAGACGTTCCACTCGTCGAACGAGAGCCTGATGTGCTTCTTGGCGCGGCGCGCGGCCCGTACGTGGTCGGCGGTGGCGACCACGTCGCGGATGTACTGGTCCATGTGCGCCCCGGACGCCAGGAAGCTGGCGCGGTCGCCGTCGAACTCCTCGTAATAGGCGTGCAGGGAGAGGTAGTCGACCTCGTCGTACGTCTGCTCCAGGACCTCGCGCTCCCAGGTGCCGAAGGTCGGCATGGCCGCGTTGGAGCTGCCGCAGGCGACCAGTTCGATGGACGGGTCGACCTGGCGCATCGCCTTGCCGGTCTCGGCCGCGAGCCGTCCGTACTCGGTGGCCGTCTTGTGTCCGGTCTGCCAGGGGCCGTCCATCTCGTTGCCCAGGCACCACAGCTTGACGTCGTGCGGTTCGGGGACGCCGTGCTTGATCCGCAGATCGGACCAGGCGGTGCCGCCGGGCTGGTTGCAGTACTCCACCAGGGCGCGGGCGGCGTCGATGCCTCGGGTGCCGAGGTTGACCGCCATCATCGGGTCGAGACCGAGTTGCCGCGCCCAGGTGAGGAACTCGTTGGTGCCGACCTGGTTGGTCTCGATGGAGCGCCAGGCCAGGTCGAGCCGGCGCGGCCGCTCGGAGGCGGGACCGACCCCGTCCTCCCAGTGGTAGCCGGAGACGAAGTTGCCTCCGGGGTAGCGGACCAGGCCGGTGCCGAGTTCTCGTACGAGGTCCGCGACGTCGGTCCGGAACCCGGCGGCGTCCGCCGAGGGATGGTCGGGCTCGTGGATGCCGGTGTAGACGCAGCGCCCCATGTGCTCGACGAACGTTCCGTACAGGCGCGGGTCCACCTCCCCGATGGTGAACTCGGGGTCGACGGTGAACCGTGCGGTGTGCGGCATGCTGGAGCCTTTCCTGGGATGGCGAAGGGGGTGAACTGCCGGGCAGTGTGAACTGCCGGTCTGGAGGGGTTACTTGAGGCCTGTTCCGGCGATGCCCTCGACGATGCGGCGCTGGAACAGCAGGAACACGGCGAGGAGCGGGATGGCACCGAGGACGGCGGAGGCCATCAACTGGGCGTAGGGCACGCCGAAGACGTCCTGGACCGAGGTCAGCCCGACCGGGAGGGTCATCATCTCCGGGTCGGTGACGACCAGGAGGGGCCACAGGAAGTTGTTCCAGACCCCGACGAACACGAAGATCGTGACCGCGGAGATCACCGGGCGCGAGATGGGCATGACGATCTGCCGGTACGTACGCAGCCAGCCCGCGCCGTCCGCGCGTGCCGCGTCGATCAGCTCCCTGGGGATGCCGTCGAAGAACTGCTTGAAGACGAACACGGCGACGACGTTGGGGACTTGGGGCAGCACGACTCCCCAGTAGGTGTTGAGCAGGCCTACCGACTGGAGCGCCAGGAACTGGGGGATCATGAGGACCTGCCCCGGAATCATGATCCCGGCGAGGAGCACCACGAACGCGGCGCGGCGCGTCCTGAAGCGGGTCTGGGAGAGGGCGAGGGCGGCGAGCGACGCGGCGACCACCGTGAGCGCGGTGGTGAGGATCGACGTGATGAAGCTGTTCACGTACCAGTAGGGCAGCTTTCCCGCGTCGAAGATGTCCCCGTACGCCGAGAGGGTGGGGTGTGCGGTGAACCAGTTGGTCGGGTCGGTGACGACTTCCTGCGCGGGCCGTACGGAGGTGGCGAGTGCCCAGGCCAAGGGCACCAGCCACAGCAGCGCGAAGGCGATGAGGACGCCGAGGGCCACCCGGTTGAACAGGCGCTCGGCGTCGTACCTCCGAGGTGCCCCGGCTGTGGTCGTCTTCTGCTCGGTCACGGGCTCAGTGGCGATGGCGGTCATGATCAGCGCTCCTTCTCGGCGCGGCGTACGAGTGCGAACCAGACGAGCGAGACCAGCAGGATCACCACGAAGAGCAGCAGCGAGACGGTCGACGCGTAGCCGACGCGGCCCTCCACGAAGCCCGTGTCGTAGATGAGTTGGAGGGAGGGGCGGGTGCTGCCGTCGGGGCCGCCCATGGTCAGCATGTAGATCTGGTCGAAGACCTTGAGGGAGGCGACCGCCTGGAGGACCGTCACGAGGGTCGTGGTGCGGCCGAGCATCGGCACGATCACGTGGCGGATGCGCTGCCAGGGTCCGGCCCCGTCGATGGCCGCGGCCTCGTGCACGGAACGCGGGATGTCCTGCAGACCGGCCAGATACAGGACGAAGTTGAAGCCGATCGTCCACCACACGGTGGCGGCGGCGATGGAGATCATCGCCCAGTCCGGATCGCCCAGCCAGGACGGCGGGG
Source organism: Streptomyces sp. ActVer (assembly GCF_027270795.1). Classification (NCBI taxonomy): domain Bacteria; kingdom Bacillati; phylum Actinomycetota; class Actinomycetes; order Kitasatosporales; family Streptomycetaceae; genus Streptomyces; species Streptomyces sp. ActVer. The sequence continues at coordinate 1,237 of NZ_JAPWHT010000546.1, read as the reverse complement.
TGTCCACGCCGATCCACTTCGCGGTCTGCTGGGCGAGGCCCACCTGATCGGCGTAGATGAACGTGAAGATCAGCGAGACGACCGCCGAGGGCAGTACGAACGGCGCGAAGAAGGCGAAGCGGAAGAACCAGCGTCCGCGTACGAAGCGGTCGGCGAGAATCGCCAGCACCAGGCTGAGCAGCACGAGCGGAACAGTGGTCAGAACGGTGAACCACAGCGTGTTCTTCAGCGTGCGCCAGAACTCGTCGTCGCCCAGCACGGCCGTGTAGTTGGACAGCCCGGTGAAGCCACCGAGGCCCTTCTTGAGCAGACTGGCGTCGAAGAAGCCGGCCACGACCGTATAGATCAGCGGCCCCACCAGAAAGACCAGGTAGAACAGGGCGAAGGGCAACAGCATCCCCGGGCCGGCCCAGCGGTCACCTCTGCCGGGGGCCTTGGTCGGTGCGGTTGTCGTGGCCATGGGACGGCCCTTTCAGTCAGGACATGCGGAATCTCAGACGTGCGGGGCCCTGTGCGGGCCGTGATCGCGGCGGTTGGCGGCCGGACGGGGCGGCCTGCAGCGGTACGGAGTACAGGGGTGCGGCCTACAAGGGCGCGGGCCGGCTTGCGAGTTCGCGCAGTTCGCGGCGCATGCGTGCGGCTCCGGCCGTGGGGCTGGTGGCACCGGTGAACACGGACGTCACGGCGTTGCCGACGACGACCTGCAACGTGCTGCCCGCACCGCTGTACCAGGCGGCCGGGTCGTAGGCCGCGCCGTCGGCGGCAGCGGCGTAGTGGGACTGTGGTGCGAGGTCCCGGTAGCCGGGCGACCGCTGCGTGGGCAGCCACGCGGGGATGTGCCCGCCTTCCGCCCACATCTTGCTGGAGTTGAGCAGGGCGGAGACGAACCCCAGGGAGAGGTCGAGGCGTTGTGCCGCGGCGGAGGGCGCCTTGGGCAGGACCAGGGAGTGCGAGTCCGCGGCGCAGGCGTAGGGCGCGTCGTGGAAGACCCTCGGCAGCGGCCGTACGTCGAACTTCACCTTGGCGCCCTGGACGGTGAGGACCTGCCAGACACCGTCCATCAGGAATCCGGCCTTGCCGGTGGTGAGCATCGTGATGGCGCCCGGGCTGTCGGTGCTCGTGGGGACGACCTTCTCCTCGGTGAGGCGGCGGATGTACGCGAGGGCCTCGGCCGCGGCCGCCGTGTCGATGACGACCTTCTTGCCCTGGTCGGCGACGAGTTCGCCGCCGCCTATCT
>NZ_JAPWHT010000545.1:0-6340 GCF_027270795.1 Streptomyces sp. ActVer | reverse complement strand
TGCGCCCGACCGTCCCGCCCGGCACCTCGTCACCACCGCCGACGCGATGCTCGCCTTCCAGCACACCGTGCTTCCGCTGGGTGACGAGAAACCCTCGGCCGCCCACCGTGCCCGGCTCGCGCTTGCCGAAGCCGCCGGGACGGTGCTGGCCGGCGGCCTGTCCCTGCTCGGCATCGACGCCCCAGAACATCTCTAGAACATCTCTGAGGAAGCCCAACAGACATGAGCCGTTCCGCACACCCCGCCGGGCCCCGTCACGCCGATGTCTGGCCCGAGGGCCACTACTCCGCCCCGCCCGCCGACCTGAACGCCCTCGACCCGAAGGTCTGGGCGCAGACGGTCACGCGTACCGGCACAGGTGAGGTCAGCGTCGGGGGGATCGGCGTCGCCGCGCTCGCCGAGGAGTTCGGCACGCCCGCCTACTTCGTCGACGAGACCGATTTCCGGGCGCGGGCGCGTGCCTGGCGTACCGCTTTCGGGCATGACGCCGACGTGTTCTATGCCGGCAAGGCGTTCCTCTCCCGCACCATCGTGCGCTGGCTGCACGAGGAGGGGCTCAACCTCGACGTGTGCTCCGGCGGCGAGCTGACCACCGCCCTCTCCGCCGGGATGCCCGCCGACCGCATCGCCTTCCACGGCAACAACAAGTCGACGGACGAGATCACCCAGGCCATCGAGAGCGGCGTCGGGCGGATCGTCCTCGACTCGTTCCAGGAGATCGTGCGCGTCGCACACATCGCGCAGAGCCTCGGCAAGCGGCAGCGCGTGCAGATCCGGGTGACCGTCGGCGTCGAGGCCCACACGCACGAGTTCATCGCCACCGCGCACGAGGACCAGAAGTTCGGCATCGCGCTCGCTGACGGGCAGGCCGCCGAGGCCGTACGGCGCGCGCTGACCCTCGACGGGCTCGAACTGATCGGCATCCACTCCCACATCGGGTCGCAGATCTTCGACATGGCGGGCTTCGAGGTGGCCGCGCGCCGTGTCGTGGCGCTGCTCGCCGAGATCCGTGACGAGCACGGCGTCGAGCTTCCCGAGATCGACCTCGGCGGCGGCCTCGGCATCGCCTACACGAGTGACGACGACCCGCGTGAGCCGCACGAGATCGCCAAGGCGCTCGACGAGATCGTCACGCGTGAGTGCGAGTCCGCCAAGCTGCGGACGCCCCGTATCTCCGTCGAGCCCGGGCGCGCCATCGTGGGCCCGACCGCGTTCACGCTCTACGAGGTCGGCACCATCAAGCCCCTCGAAGGACTGCGTACGTACGTCTCCGTCGACGGCGGCATGTCCGACAACATCCGCACCGCGCTGTACGACGCCGAGTACAGCGTCGCCCTCGTCTCGCGGACGAGCGACGCCGAACCCATGCTCGTACGCGTCGTCGGCAAGCACTGCGAGAGCGGCGACATCGTCGTGAAGGACGCCTTCCTGCCCTCCGACCTCGCGCCCGGCGACCTCATCGCGGTGCCGGCCACCGGTGCGTACTGCCGCTCGATGGCGAGCAACTACAACCACGCCCTGCGCCCGCCGGTCGTCGCGGTCCGGGACGGCGAGGCGCGCGTGATCGTCCGCCGCGAGACGGAGGAGGACCTCCTGCGTCTCGACGTCGGCTGACAGGATCGACGGAACCATCCTGAGCGGGGCGGAAGATCTCCTGTCTGCCGCCCCGTACAAATGAAATAGACATCTCACGATCCGGACGAGGGGTAGAAACCCCCGTCCGGTGAGTGAGACTGGTCCCACCGTGACGGTATGAGGAAACGAGGTCGGATGATGCGTACGCGTCCGCTGAAGGTGGCGCTGCTGGGCTGTGGGGTTGTCGGCTCAGAGGTGGCGCGCATCATGACGACGCACGCCGACGATCTCGCCGCGCGCATCGGCGCCCCCGTCGAGCTCGCGGGTGTGGCGGTACGCCGGCCCTCCAAGGTGCGTGAGGGCATCGACCCCGCCCTCGTCACCACCGACGCCACCGCGCTCGTCAAGGGCGGGGACATCGACGTGGTCGTCGAGGTCATCGGCGGCATCGAGCCCGCCCGCACGCTCATCACGACCGCCTTCGAGCACGGCGCGTCCGTCGTCTCCGCGAACAAGGCGCTCCTCGCCCAGGACGGTGCCGCGCTGCACGCCCTCGCCGAGGAGCAGGGCAGGGACCTCTATTACGAGGCCGCCGTCGCCGGTGCCATCCCGCTGATCCGCCCGCTGCGCGAGTCCCTCGCAGGCGACAAGGTCAACCGGGTGCTGGGCATCGTCAACGGCACCACCAACTTCATCCTCGACAAGATGGACTCGACGGGGGCCGGCTATCAGGAGGCCCTCGACGAGGCCACCGCCCTGGGGTACGCCGAGGCCGACCCGACCGCCGACGTCGAGGGGTTCGACGCCGCCGCCAAGGCCGCCATCCTCGCCGGGATCGCCTTCCACACGCGCGTGCGTCTCGACGACGTCTACCGCGAGGGCATGACCGAGGTCACCGCCGCCGACTTCGCCTCGGCGAGGCGGATGGGCTGCACCATCAAGCTGCTCGCCATCTGCGAGCGGGCCGCCGACGGGGGATCGGTCACCGCGCGCGTGCACCCCGCCATGATTCCGCTGAGCCACCCCCTCGCCTCCGTGCGCGGCGCGTACAACGCCGTGTTCGTCGAGTCGGACGCCGCCGGGCAGCTCATGTTCTACGGGCCGGGCGCCGGTGGTGCGCCGACCGCCTCCGCCGTTCTCGGTGACCTCGTCGCGGTCTGCCGCAACAAGCTCAGCGGTGCGACGGGGCCCGGCGACTCGGCGTATACCCAGCTGCCCGTGAGCCCCATGGGTGAGGTCGTGACCCGCTATCACATCAGCCTCGATGTGGCGGACAAACCGGGTGTTCTCGCCCAGGTTGCGACCGTTTTCGCCGAGCACGGTGTCTCGATCGATACCGTTCGGCAGCAAGGCCGACAGGACGGAGGCGGCGAGGCCTCTCTCGTCGTCGTCACGCACCGCGCGTCCGACGCGTCCCTCAACGGGACCGTCGAGGCGTTGCGCAACCTCGACACCGTGCGGGGTGTCGCCAGCATCATGCGGGTTGAAGGAGAGTAACGAGCAATGACCCACCAGTGGCGCGGAATCATCGAGGAGTACCGGGACCGGTTGCCGGTATCCGACACCACGCCGGTCGTGACGCTGCGCGAGGGCGGTACGCCGCTCGTGCCGGCGCAGGTGCTCTCCGAGCGCACGGGCTGCGAGGTCCACCTCAAGGTCGAGGGTGCGAACCCCACCGGGTCCTTCAAGGACCGCGGCATGACCATGGCCATCACGCGGGCCAAGGAGGAGGGCGCGAAGGCCGTCATCTGTGCCTCGACGGGCAACACGTCGGCCTCCGCCGCCGCGTATGCCGTACGGGCCGGAATGGTGTGTGCCGTTCTTGTACCGCAGGGCAAGATCGCGCTCGGCAAGATGGGCCAGGCCCTCGTGCACGGCGCGAAGATCCTCCAGGTCGACGGCAACTTCGACGACTGCCTCACGCTGGCGCGCAGCCTCTCCGACAACTACCCGGTGGCGCTGGTCAATTCGGTGAACCCGGTGCGTATCGAGGGGCAGAAGACCGCCGCCTTCGAGATCGTGGACATGCTGGGTGACGCACCCGACATCCACGTCCTTCCGGTGGGCAACGCGGGCAACATCACCGCGTACTGGAAGGGGTACACCGAGTACGCCGCCGACGGGATCGCCCGGCAGACCCCGCGCATGTGGGGCTTCCAGGCGTCCGGTTCCGCGCCCATCGTGCGCGGCGAGGTCGTCAAGGACCCCTCGACGATCGCCACCGCGATCCGTATCGGCAACCCGGCCTCGTGGAAGTTCGCGCTGGCCGCGCGGGACGAGTCGGGCGGCTTCATCGACGAGGTGACGGACCGTGAGATCCTGCGCGCCTACCGCCTGTTGGCCGCTCAGGAGGGCGTCTTCGTGGAGCCCGCCTCCGCGGCTTCGGTCGCCGGTCTGCTCAAGGCCGCCGAGCAGGGCAAGGTCGACCCGGGCCAGCGCATCGTCTGCACGGTGACCGGAAACGGCCTCAAGGACCCGGACTGGGCCGTCGCGGGCGCACCGCAGCCGGTCACCGTCCCGGTCGACGCGGCAACGGCCGCAGAGCGCCTCGGCCTGGCGTAACACGGGACCTCGGCCTGTCGTAGCCCGACACCAACGCCGGGCCACCAACGGCGAGTGAGCCGAAGGGGCGCGCCTGTGTCGAGAGTCCGAGCGCGCGGAGCGCCCGACGAAGGAGGGCCGAGCACGGTCGGACTCTCGACACAGGCTTCTGCGCCCCGGAGGCGAACCGAGCCCTAAAAAAATGGGGGGTGCACAAGGGGCTTACGACACGCATCGTGCGCCTCCTGTGCGCCCTATGTCGCCACAGAACCTTCCTTCGATAGGCTGTACTGAACCCGCCCGCCGCATATGCCGCGGTGCCGCGCCGTCCCTGCGGCCTCCGGGTCTTCCGCATTTTCCGTATGTCTCGCAGGATTTCGACAATCTCGCAGCTCAAGCTCAAGGAGAGTCATCGAGCGATGGCCGGTCCAGCGTTCCGCGCCGCCGCCGTCCGGGTGCGCGTCCCCGCCACCAGTGCCAACCTCGGCCCGGGCTTCGACGCCTTCGGCCTGTCACTGGGGCTGTACGACGACGTGGTCGTCCGGGTGGCCGACTCCGGACTGAACATCGACATCGCAGGCGAGGGCAGCGAGACGCTCCCACGCGACGAGAGCCACCTGCTCGTACGCTCCCTGCGCACCGCCTTCGATCTGCTCGGCGGACAGCCGCGCGGTCTCGAGATCGTCTGCGCCAACCGCATCCCGCACGGCCGGGGCCTCGGCTCCTCGTCCGCCGCCATCTGCGCGGGCATCGTCGCTGCACGCGCAGTGACCATAGGCGGCGACAGCAAGCTCGACGACGAGGCACTTCTGGAGCTCGCGACGGAGATCGAGGGCCACCCCGACAACGTCGCGGCCTGTCTGCTCGGCGGTTTCACACTGTCCTGGATGGAGGGCGGATCCGCGCGCGCCATCAGGATGGAACCCGCCGATTCCATCGTTCCGGTGGTTTTCGTACCGGCGAAACCGGTCCTCACCGAGACCGCCCGAGGACTGCTCCCGCGCGCCGTTCCGCATGTCGACGCGGCAGCCAACGCGGGCCGCGCCGCACTGCTTGTCGAGGCCCTGACCAGGCGCCCCGAGCTGTTGCTGCCCGCCACCGAGGACCGACTGCACCAGGAGTACCGCGCCCCGGCCATGCCGGAGAGCGCGGCTCTGGTGGAGCGGCTGCGGGCCGACGGAATTCCCGCGGTGATCTCCGGCGCCGGGCCCACCGTGCTCGCGCTCGCCGCCGACACCGCGGCCGACAAGGTCGCACGACTGGCGGGCGAGGGCTGGGCGGCCAACCGGCTGGGCCTCGACGCCACGGGGGCGAGCGTGCTGCCGCTGGCTCCGTGACACACGGTCGCCGGATTTCGAGAGGGGGAATGTTTGTTGGATCCGGTAGTGTTAACCTCAAGTCTGCACCCGACCCCACCATGGCGAGGTGCTTCACGTCCCCGTCCGGGACAACCATTCTTCCGGGAGCCCCCCAAACTGCTTTGTGCCATGCATTGGGTGCTACGCGCTGAGCGGTGCTGAGCACGCTCCGGAACCGGCGTGACCGAGCCGATGGACACGGAACCTCAGTGCCCCGGCCCCGGGAATCGCCATCCCAGAAATTCCCTCCGCCTTTTGGCGGACCACCGCCCCGGCACGGTCCACACAGCAAGGACCACTGTCGGACAGCACAACCGGTCGCCGAGCCAGACAGGCCGACGTCCGCTCCAGGGAAGGACCCTTCGTGAGCGACACCACCGATCTGATGGGCGCACGTGTCGAGGAGACCGCTGCCGCGCCCGCCACGGACGCCTCCGCGCCTGCCACCGGTGCCGGCTCCCGTCGGCGCCGCGGTACCGGCCTTGAGGGCATGGTGCTGGCCGAGCTGCAGCAGGTCGCATCCGGCCTCGGCATCAGGGGCACCGCGCGGATGCGCAAGAGCCAGCTGATCGAGGTCATCAAGGAGGCGCAGGCGGGCGGAGGTGCTCCGGCCAAGGCCGAGACCGCCACCGAGACCAAGCCGAAGCGCCGGGCCACCTCGAAGGCCCGTACGGGCGACGACGCCGCTCCCGCCGACAAGAAGGCGGAGGCCAAGGCCGAGAAGGCCGTGGCACAGCAGCAGATCGAGATCCCCGGCCAGCCCGCGAGTGACGACGCCCCGGCCGAGCGCCGCCGGCGCCGCGCGACCGCCGAGGCCGGCAGCCCCGAGACGGTCACCGCCGAGGCGAAGAGCGAGCCGAAGGCCG
>NZ_JAPWHT010000544.1:0-6348 GCF_027270795.1 Streptomyces sp. ActVer | reverse complement strand
TCGTGCGGGCCATCGCGGAGGGGCACCGGGGCGGGAAGGTCGGGCTGCGGCAGACCCCGGGCGGCGGGGCCACCTTCGTCGTCGTGCTCGCCTCGGTGCCGGACCTGCTCCTTGAGACGGACCGCGCATGAACACCCGTACCACCCGCACCACCCGTACTGCCTGTACCGCCCGTACCGGAAAGGCCCGTTGGACATGAAGCGCATCCTGATCGTCGAGGACGAGGAGCGCATCGCCTCCTTCGTCGAGAAGGGGCTGCGCGCGGGCGGCTTCACCACGACCGTCGTCGCGGACGGCGACTCGGCCTACGAGTACGCGCTGACCGGCGGCTTCGACCTGGTGATCCTGGACATCGGGCTGCCCGGCCGGGACGGGTTCACCGTGCTGCGCGAACTGCGCGAGGCCCGGGTGACGGTCCCGGTGATCGTGCTGACCGCCCGGGACTCCGTACGCGACGCGGTCGCGGGTCTGGAGGGCGGCGCCGACGACTGGATGACCAAGCCGTTCCGGTTCGAGGAACTCCTCGCGCGGGTGCGGCTGCGGCTGCGTACGGCGGCGGGGGTTCCTGAGGTCACCGTGCTGCGCGGTGGTGACCTCACGCTGGATCTGCGTACGCGGCGGGCTCGCGCGGGCGAGCGGGTGGTTGACCTGACGGCCCGTGAGTTCGTGCTGCTGGAGCTGTTTCTGCGGCACCCGGGGCAGGTTCTGTCGCGTGAGCAGATCCTGTCGCATGTGTGGGGGTACGACTTCGATCCCGGGTCCAACATCGTTGATGTGTACGTGCGTTCGCTTCGGAAGAAGCTTGGGGCCGAGCGGGTCGAGACTGTGCGAGGGATGGGGTATCGGCTCCCCGTGTGAGTGTTCCGCCGCAGAGGTTGCTTGTCGGCTGCGGGCCGGACGTGGCTTGTCGCGCCCCGCGGCGGAGCCGCACAATGTCACAGCCCCGCGCCCCTGAGAGAGCGCGCCCTGCCTGGTGCGTGAAGGTTCCCTCATCTGGGGCTCATTGGAGGCTCACCGCCCCGCTGAACTCTGAATGTCGTGAGTCTGAATCTTCGGCAAGCCGCCGCTCTCTGTGTGGCCCTGAGTCTCTGTGCCCTGCTGATCGTGCCCGGCAATTTTCCCGGGCTCGGTGGTGACGCGCGGCTGACACTGGCCGTGTTCGCGCTGGCTACCTGTGCGTGGATCGGTACGCCCATCGACGACACGTACATCGCCCTGGGCGCGGGTCTCGCGCTCACGGTGACGGGTGTGATCAGCAGTGAGACGCTCTTCGGCACGCTCGGGGACTCGACGGTCTGGCTGCTGATCTGTGCGTTCGTGCTGGCGGCCGCGGTGGCCCGGACGGGGCTCGCGGGGCGGGCGGCGGCCTTCCTGGTGGGTGGGGCGCGCAGCGTACGGCAGTTGGTGCATCTGACGACGGCCGCGCTGGTCGTGACGGCCTTCGCGGTGCCCGCCACCTCCGGACGGGCCGCGCTCGCGCTGCCGGTGTTCCTCGCGCTCGCCAAGGTGCTGGCCGACCGGAAGCGACTGGTCGTGATGCTGGCGCTGCTCTTTCCGACCGTGATCCTGCTGTCGGCGGTGGCGACCCTGATCGGTGCGGGTGCGCATCTGATCACGGTGTCGGTGCTGTGGGAGACGACCGGGGACCGTATCGACTTCACTCAGTGGCTGCTGCTCGGACTGCCGTTGGCCGTGGCGTCCTCCCATCTGGCCGCCGAGACCGTGCTGTTGACGACAACTCGGCGCGCGGACCGCCGAACTCCCGTACGGATCACGGCCGATGACATCCAGCAGCACAGCGAGCAGCCCGTCACCGGCCCCTGGTCTCCGGCCGAGTCGCGCTGCGCGCTGCTGCTCGCCACGGTGGTCGCGCTGTGGTGCAGCGAGCCCCTCCACCAGGTGTCCCCCGCGGTCGTCGCCCTGATCGGCGCGGTCGTCGCGGCCTCGCCCGCGCTCGGAACCGTGGGCCTGAAGGACGCCCTGAAGACCGTTCCCTGGTCGCTGCTCCTCTTCATGGCGGCGACGATGGCGATGGGCGTCGCGCTCGCGGACTCGGGGGCGGCGGGATGGCTGGTGTCCGGGCTGCCGGCCGACGTCGACCCGTGGCTGTTCCTCGCGCTCGTCGTCGCGGTGAGCACGGCCGCCCATCTGGTCCTGCAGTCCCGTTCGGCGCGCTCGTCCGTCCTTGTACCGCTGGTGGTCGCGGCGGCGGTGGGCGCGGGGGTCAACCCGGTCGCGGCCGCGCTGGCGTCCACGGCCGCGGCGGGCTTCTGCCACACGCTCCCGGCCTCGGCCAAGCCGGTCACGCTCTTCGCCGAGATACCCGGCACACCGACGTACACCCCTCGTGACCTGCTGCGTCTGTCCGCGGTTCTCGCCCCGCTGACGGCGACGCTCGTCCTGCTCTTCGCCCTCACCGTGTGGCCGCTGCTCGGCGTCCCGGTCCTGAAGCCCTGAAGCCCGGAAGCCGTCCCAGCCGCAAAGCCCTCAAGGAGCCCCTCTCATGCTGACCCGTTTCGCCGTCGCCCCCAGTGGCTTCAAGGAGTCCCTGTCCGCCCAGGCCGCCGCCGACGCCATCGCGGCGGGCGTACGCCGTGTCGTACCGGACGCCGAGGTCGACCTGATCCCCCTGGTGGACGGCGGCGAGGGGACGGCCCGGGCCCTGGCCTCGGCGACCGGGGGCCGGCTGGTCGCCCTGCCCGCCACCGGCCCGCTCGGCGAGCCCGTGGGCACCCACTTCGCGCTGCTCGGCACCGGATCCGACCTCGGCTCCGCCGACACGGCCGTCGTGGAGATGGCCGCGGTGGCCGGCCTCTCCCTCGTCCCGCACGGCCTGCGTGATCCGGGCGCCACCACCACGTACGGCGTCGGCGAACTGATCCGCGCCGCGCTCGACACGGGCGTACGCCGCATCCTCGTCGGATGCGGCGACTCGGGCACGTCGGACGGGGGCGCCGGAGCCCTGCAGGCGCTCGGCGCCCGCCTCCTCGACGAGGACGGCTTCGAACTCCCGCAAGGGGGACGGGAGTTGACCCGCCTGCACCACATCGACCCGAAGGGCCTCGACCCCCGCCTCGCCCACACGGAACTGCTGGTCGCCTGCAACCCGTACAACGTGCTGTGCGGTGAGCGCGGAGTCGCCCGCGTGTTCGGCCCGCAGAAGGGTGCGACCCCCGCGCAGGTCGAGGAACTGTCCGCGGGCCTGGAGAACTGGGCGTACGTCCTCACCCGGGACCTCCCGGTCACCTGCGACCTGTACGGCGGCCCCGGTACGGGTGCCTCCGGCGGCCTGGGCGCGGGCCTCGCCGCTCTCGGCGCCCGCCTCCTCCCCCGCTTCGAGGTGCTCCTCGACCACCTCGACCTGGACGCCCGCCTCGCCCGCGCCGACCTGGTCCTCACCGCCGAGGGCGCCCTGGACCACCAGACCCCGCGCGGCAAGGTCCCGGCCGAGGTGGCCCGCCGAGCCAAGCTGAACGGACGCCCGGTCCTCGCCCTGGCGGGCACCCTCGGCGAGGGCGCCCACACGGTCCCGGGCGTGGACGCCTTCACCGGCATCCTCCCCGCTCCGATGGCCCTGGCCGAAGCCCTCGTACGAGCCTCCGAACTCCTCACCGACGCAACCGAGCGCGCCCTGCGGATGATCCTGCTGGGGGCGGGGCTGCCACGAGGGGCGGGTGTGTGAGGGCAAGGCGGGAGTGTGCGGGCCGGGGTGCGTGGCTAGCCGGGCATGTCGACGGCGGCGATGCCGTTGCGGGTGCCCGCGTACACGCGCACCCCACTTCGGGGGCGGGCGTCGACCACCTGCTGGAATGCTGCCGCCCCCGACGACTCGGAGAAGGCCAGCGCCCACTTCTGTTCGCCGTCGCGGTCCACCACGTACAGCGTCCGGCCGAGGAACGCGTGGACGAGACCGTCATGGACGGTGGGGGCGCTGTAGTGCTTCAGGTCACCGCTGCCCCGCACTGTCCATACAGGGCCCGTACGATCCCGAAGTCGATGACCCGCGGACCGTCCGCGGCCAGCAGGATGTTCGACGGCTTGAGGTCCCGGTGGACCATTCCCTGTGCGTGGATCGCGACAAGCGCCTCACCGAGAGCGGCGGCCAGCACCCACACCGCCTCCTCGGGCAGCGGGCCGTGGTCGAGGACGGCATCCCGCAGGTTCGGCCCGTCGACGAACTCCGTGGCCATCCAGGGCCGTTCGCCCCCGGTGTCCGCGTCGACCACCCGAGCGGTGTACGTCCCGGCCCCGCCGACCGTCTGCGCCGCCCGCACCTCCTGGCGGAACCGGGCACGGAAGGTACGGTCCTCGGCGTGCTCGGCCCGCACCACCTTGACGGCCAGCCGCAGACCGGTGGGCGACTCGGCAAGATAGACCTCGCCCATGCCTCCCGCGCCGAGCCTGCCCAGGGCCGTGTACGGCCCGATCCGCCGAGGATCCGTCTCGCGCAGCGCCTGCACCCCCTGCTCCCCTGTCCGGTCGTGCGATCCGAACGGCCGTACAAAAGGAGCGTATACGCGGGATACGCGTCAGGGCAGCGCGCGAACGGTCGCGTGGGACACCGCCCGGCGGGTCACACCGCCGGGACGCAACGCCCTTCCACCGTGCGGTAGTTCCACTTCGCGCCGTCGCTCACGAGTTCCTTGACGGCCCGGACGAACCGCTCGACGTGCTCGTCGGGCGTGCCCGCGCCGAAGCTCACGCGGATCGCGTTGAGGGACTTCTCGCCGGGTGCCGCCTCGGGGGCGCCGCACTCGCCCTGGGTCTGCGGGTCGGTGCCGAGGAGGGTACGGACGAGGGGGTGGGCGCAGAAGAGGCCGTCGCGGACCCCGATGCCGTACTCGGCGGAGAGCGCGGCGGCGAAGTGCGAGCTGTTCCAGCCCTCGACGACGAAGGAGATGACGCCGACGCGGGGCGCGTCGTCGCCGAAGAGGGAGAGGACACGTACCTCGGGCACCTCGGCGAGACCGGTCCGGACGGTGTCGATCAGGTGCTGCTCCCGGGCGACCAGCGTGTCGAAGCCGGCCTCGGTGAGGGCCTTGCAGGCGGAGGCGATGGAGTAGGCGCCGATGACGTTGGGCGACCCGGCCTCGTGCCGTGCGGCGCTCTCGTGCCACTCGACGTCGACGCCGCCGTCCACCCGCCGTGAGACCTTCCGCGAGGCGCCCCCGCCCGCGAGGTACGGCTCGGCCGCGGTCAGCCAGTCGGCGCGTCCTGCGAGGACACCGGACCCGAAGGGCGCGTACAGCTTGTGCCCGGAGAAGGCGACCCAGTCGACGTCCAACTCCCGTACGGACACGGGGTGGTGGGGCGCGAGCTGAGCGGCGTCGAGCACGATCCGGGCGCCGTGCGCGTGGGCGGCGGCGGCCAGTTCCCGTACGGGCCACAGCTCGCCGGTGACGTTCGAGGCGCCCGTGACGCACACGAGCGCCGGCCCCTGGGGGTCCCGCTCGGCGAGTGCCCGCTCCAGCGTCGCGACGGCCTCGCCCGGGGTGCGCGGGGCGTTGAGGTAGGTGACGCGGGCGTCCCGCCACGGGAGCAGGGACGCGTGGTGCTCGGTCTCGAAGACGAAGACCTGGCAGTCGGCGGGGAGGGCGGCTGCGAGGAGGTTGAGCGAGTCGGTGGTGGACCGGGTGAAGACGACCTGGTCGCCGTCGCGGCAGTCGAGGAACTCCTCGACGGTCCTGCGGGCGTTCTCGAACAGGTCGGTGGACAGCTGGGAGAGGTACCCGGCCCCGCGGTGCACGCTCCCGTAGTACGGGGCGTACGCGGCCACGTCGTCCCACACCCGCTGGAGGGCCGGGGCGCTGGCGGCGTAGTCGAGCGCGGCGTAGGTGACCTCGCCACCGGTGACGAGCGGGACGGTGACGTCCCGCCCCAGAACGGGCAGCGATCCGGAGGTGTCACGGCAGACGGTCCGGTCGGCGGCAGCGGTGGAAACAGACATGGCGAACTCCTGTGAGGCAGGCGGGAACACCACACGAGCGGGTACGGCTCGAGCGTGGGTGAAGGTGAAAAGGGGTGTGCGGAGGCGGGGCTCTACGCCCTATCGCATTCGCTTGCTCACAGAAGGCTCCCTCGGACGACCAGGACCCCTGGTGATGCGAGGGGTCCGCGCTTGCCGTAGACCTCACTGCCTACGGCCTGGTCTTCACCCGGGGCACCCCGCCACGGACGGAGGGTTGCCGGACAGCCGGCCGGGGCCTGATGGCTGTCGCTCATGACCTGCCTGCATCTTGCCACACGATGATCCGACCGCAACCCCCGCGTCCGGATACCGGGACGGCCGGAGAGGCCAAAGACTGCGCAGTTCCCCGCGCCCCTTTTCAGGGGCGCGAGAAACTGCCC
>NZ_JAPWHT010000543.1:0-6368 GCF_027270795.1 Streptomyces sp. ActVer | reverse complement strand
GTACGGACACCGGGACGGGCGTGGGTACGGGAGGGGGCGCGGGCTGGAAACCGGGTACGGGGCGCATGGGCGGCTGCGCGGGATGCATGGGTTGTGCGGGCCGGGTGGGCTGCGTGGGGTCGACCGCCAGCAGGATGTCCCGGCGGGCGGCCTCCGGGTCCTCGCCCGACGACCGTGTCAGCGCCTGCTGGTGGAGGTGCGCGAGCGGCGGGCGGTGACCGCTGCGGAGGATCGTGGCCACGGACTTCATGTACGTGGGCGACGCCACCGCGCGCCGCGGGGGAGGCGGGGCGACGCGGCCGTACAGCAGGGCGCCGGGTCCCACGGTGAGCGGCTGGCCGGCCAGGTGCTGCCAGGTCTCCGCGTCCGTGTGCAGGTCGACGACGAGCGCCGTACTGCCCGGCGCACGCAGCCGGAGTTCCTCGCGGATCCAGTGCCAGGGGAAGCCGGTGTAGCGGACCGTCGCGGCGGTCGTACGGGCCAGCGCGAGGTGGGGGAGCCGTTGGCGGCGGTCGAGTTGGAGCTGGCCGGTGAGGAAGACCGTGAGCGGTCCTGGGGCCGTCGCGGCGGCGCGCAGGCGGGTGAGGACCGCCTGCGGTTCCAGGGGGTCGGCCAGTTCGACGACGTTGGCCGTGTCCGTGCCGGAGAGCACGTCGGGGGCGACGGCGGCGAGTATGGGGAGTACGGAGGCTGCGTCCACGAGGCAGCTCCTGCCTGCCGGCGACGCTGCGAGCAGCAATACGGTTCCTGGCATCGCCGTTGTCTCCTGCCCTTGGATCACCACGGTCTGCACGGTAACCGGTGCGGGTGCAAAGGGTGTTGGGGTGGGGGTGGTAGGGGGTGGGTGGTGGGGGTCTTCAACTGTTGGTCTTCAAGGTCGGGTGAGTGAGCGTAACCATGTGTGAGTGAGTGTCGTTGTCAGAGCATGAATCTCACGGAATGGGCGAAGGCGCAGGGCGTGCATCCGCAGACGGCGTATCGCTGGTTCCGTGAGGGGACTCTGCCGGTACCGGCTCAGCGGGTCGGCCCGCGTACGATCCTCGTGAACGTGGGGGTCAATGCCGCGCCCGAGGCGATCGGCGGGCTGGGCCTGTATGCCCGTGTCTCCTCCCACGACCAGAAGACCGACCTGGAACGGCAGGTCTCCCGGCTGTCCCGGTGGGCGGCGCAGGCCGGCCACCGGGTGGTGCGGGTGGAGGCGGAGATCGCATCCGGTATGAACGGTGCCCGCCCCAAAGCCAGGCGGCTGCTGGCCGATCCGGACGTGACCACGGTGGTGGTCGAGCACAAGGACCGACTGGGCCGGATGAACACCGAACTTGTCGAAGCCACTCTGTCCGCACATGGGCGCCGCCTCGTGGTCCTTGATGACGGCGAGGTCGAAGACGACCTGGTGCGCGACATGGCGGAGGTGCTGACCTCGTTCTGTGCTCGCCTGTACGGTCGCCGGTCGGCGGAGAACCGGGCCCGCAAGGCTTTGGAGGCCGCCGAGCATGGCTGACTCCACACTGCGCACCATCGAGGCGCCGTTCATTGCGCTGGGCCCGTCCGGCGTGGCGATCCGCACCAGCATCAAGGGCATGTCCCAGCGGGACCGCGAGGTGCTGCACCTGGTGGGCGCACACCTGGGTTCGCTGGCTTCTGCCGACCTCAAGGCACGTTGCCGGGCGGGTACCGATCACGACAGCGACCAGTGGGCGGAGCGTAAGCGGGCTCTGACCGAGGAGTCGTCCTCGCGCTGGGCCGGGAGCATCACGAAGGCCACCCACGACCAGTGGGGCCTCTCGCGCCGTGCCCAACTCGCCCACATCCAGGACCTTGAGGCCGGGGTGCGCACGATCGCGCACCGCCTGTCCCAGCCGGTCGGGGACAAGGGCACGAAGCGGGCTCCTGGCGGCTACCGCACGAAGCAGGAGTGGTTCCAGAAGACCCGGCGCCTGCATGTGCTGGAAGACCGGCTGGAACGCGAGCGGTCCGACCGTGAGGCCGGTGTCGTGCACGTGGTGCGGGGCGGGAAGCGACTGGCTCGCAACCGGCACAATCTGGAAGCTGCCCAGCTCACCGAGTACGAGTGGCGCAGGCGCTGGGATGCCGAACGCTGGTTCCTCCAGGCAGACGGGGAGTCGGGGAAGCGCTTGGGGAACGAGACCATCCGCGTCAGCTCCCACGGCGAGGTCAGCATCAAGACCCCGGCTCCGCTGGCGCACCTGGCCAACGCCCCGCGCGGCCGGTACGTGCTCGACGGCCGGATCAACTTCCGGCACCGCGGCGAAGAGTGGGCCGACCGCGTATCGGCGAAGCGCGCTGTCGCCTACCGCATCCACCTGGACGTGGACCAGGGCCGCTGGTACCTCACCGCGTCGTGGACGATCCCCCCGGTCCAGACCGTTCCCCTGACCGTAGCCAGGGCGAACGGGCTCATCGGTGTGGACACCAACGCCGACCACTTCGCAGCGTGGCGTCTGGATGAGCGCGGCAACCCGATGGGTGAGCCCCGCCGGTTCTTCTACGACCTCGACGGGCCGGCCACCTACCGGGACGCCCAGGTGAGGCACGCCCTCACCCGCCTCCTTCACCGGGCACGGCGCGAAGGTG
Organism: Streptomyces sp. ActVer; assembly: GCF_027270795.1. Lineage (NCBI taxonomy): Bacteria > Bacillati > Actinomycetota > Actinomycetes > Kitasatosporales > Streptomycetaceae > Streptomyces > Streptomyces sp. ActVer. The sequence continues at coordinate 3,773 of NZ_JAPWHT010000543.1, read as the reverse complement.
TCTCCATCGCGATCGAGGACCTGGACTTCGGCGCGGAGAAGACGCGGGAGAAGCACGGCCGCCGGAAGCGGTTCCGCAAGCTGATCTCCGGCATGCCCGTCGCCAAACTGCGGGCACGGCTCGTGTCCATGGCCGCCGAACTCGGCATCAGCATCGTCGTCGTCGACCCCGCCTACACCTCCCGCTGGGGCGCCGAGCACTGGCAGAAGCCCCTCAGCAGCAAGAACCGCAAGACCACCCGCCACGACGCCGCCAGCGTCGCGATCGGTCGAGGCGCTCTCGGGCACCGTGTCCGGCGACGGACGGCACCGCCCCCACACGACCAGAGTGATCGTGTGGGGTATCGGACCGTCCAGGCCGGACACGGCACCCGCGGGCGTGAGGAAACCCGCCCCCACATCCCTGGACCACGGACACGATCCGTGTCGCCGGACGTGGCGCGAACGCGGGTGACCAGCGCATCCACAACCGCTCGGGATACGCCAGCTGACCAGGTTTGGGTCCAAGACTCACTCCTGCTCACTGATTAGGAACGGTTTGTTCGGCCTCTGCGGGGGGCTTGTCGCGCCCACGCGGCGGAGCCGCACAGTGTCACAGCCCCGCGCCCCTACGGGGCCCGCCTCACCGCGAAGATCGTTGTGTCGTCCGCCACGTGGTCCGTGCTGTGGTGGAGGGTGCCCTCGCGGACCAGTTCCACCAGGCGGTGGGGGTGGGCGGCCGTGGGGTCGGTGGAGACGGCGAGGGTCACGCGGTCGTGGAGGGGGAAGAAGACGCCGTCGGCGTCGCGGGCCGCGGTGACGCCGCCGGTGACGAGGAGGAGGGTCTCGTCGGGGGCGAGGGGGACCCTGCGGACGGGCGGGACGCCCGCGCCTGAGCCCGCCGGCCCGGAGAGGCCGAGCGGGAGTCCGTCGCCGGGCGGCAGGACGCGTACGCCGCGCGGGCCCGCCACCAGCGGGGGTTCGTGGCCGAAGTTGACGACCTCGATGTGGCCCGCGGGGGAGCCCGGGGGCGGGAAGGCGACGAGGACCGCGGTCGCGAAGCGCTCCACGCCCCGTGCGGGGTCGCCGTCCAGGTCCTCGCCGAGGTCCGTGACGTACTGGCGGTGGCGGCCCATCCGTACCTCCAGCCGTTCGGCGACGACGGCCAGGGAGGCCTCGTGGTACGCGGACTCGCGGAACGTGCCCAGCAGGGCGGCGGCCGCCGCGACCGCGGGCAGGCCCTTGCCCTGGACGTCCCCGAGGAGGACCCGGGTGCCGTGCGGGCCGGGCTGGATGTCGTAGAAGTCGCCGCCGACGCGGGCCTCGCTGTCGGCGGCCAGGTACACGGCCGCGTGGTCGAGCCCGCCCCACGGGGTGGGGAGGGGGCGCAGCACGGTACGGCGGGTCGTGTCGGCCACGTCCCGCATGTGCAGCATCCGGCGCTCCTCCCGGACCCGTACGGCACACGCCAGCGTCGCCAGGGCTCCGCCCACGGCGACGAGGATGAAGTCCGGCAGGCCGGTCTGGTCCTGGTGCGGCCAGGAGGCGTCGACCTCGATGTACGTGAGGAGCGCGAGGACGGCGAAGGCGGCTGTTCCCCGGACGCCGCAGATCGCCGCCGCGATGCCGGGGACGAGGACGATCCAGGAGATCACCCTGAACTCGCCCGAGGTGTTCCAGTCGACCACCGCGATGGCGATGAGCAGGAGGAGGGGTGGCACCCAGGCCACACTTCGGCCGCGCACCCGGAGAAGCTGCTGCCGCCGGGCGCGGGTGCCCGGATCCGCGGCGCTCACTCGCCCAGCGAAGCACGACCGGGTGCTTGGCGCACGCCGACTTTTCTTACTTGGCCGCACCTTGGCCTGCCGCCGGCTCGCTTTTGGGTGCGGGCCCGGTGGGGGTTGCTCGCGCAGTTCCCCGCGCCCCTGAAAGACAAAAGCCAGGGGCGCAGCCCCGCTTTCAGGGGCGCGGGGAACTGCGCGACCAGCCCCCACCGGGCCCGCAGCCATACAACGCACCCCCAGCGGAGCGCTGACGCGGCCTACTCTGAGGCCGTGAACGAGATGCCCCGGGACTACCGGCCCGCCAAGTCCATCCGAGTCCTGCTCGCCGAGGACCAGGGGATGATGCGGGGCGCCCTCGCCCTCCTCCTCGGACTGGAGGCGGACATCGAGGTGGTCGCGCAGGTCGGGACGGGGGACGCGATCGTCGGCGCGGCCCTGGAGTCGCGGCCGGACGTGGCACTGCTGGACATCGAACTGCCCGGCATCAGCGGCCTGGACGCCGCCGCGCTGCTCCGGGACGAGGTGCCCGACTGCCGGGTGCTGATCCTCACCACCTTCGGGCGGCCGGGGTATCTGCGGCGGGCCATGGAGGCGGGCGCCGCGGGGTTCCTCGTCAAGGACGGGCCCGTGGAGGAACTGGCCGAGGCGATCCGCCGGGTGCTGACCGGTGAGACGGTCATCGATCCCGCGCTCGCGGCGGCCGCGTTGAGTGCCGGGCCGAACCCGCTCACTGCGCGTGAGTGCGATGTGCTGAAGGCCTCGGTGGACGGTGCGACGGTCGCCGACATTGCGTCGAAGCTCCACCTGTCCGAGTCGACCGTCCGCAACTACCTTTCGTCGGCGATCGGCAAGACGGCGACGCGGAATCGCATGGAGGCCATGCGGGAGGCTCGCCAGCAGGGGTGGTTGTAGGCGGTTCGTTGTCTGCGGGCGCGTCGTGGCTGGTCGCGCAGTTCCCCGCGCCCCTAAAGACGAAAGCCGGGCTGCGCCCCCCGGCTTTCGTCTTCAGGGGGCGGTAGCCCCTGCCTTCAAGGGGCGCGGGGAACTGCGCGACCAGCCCCCACCGGGCCCGCAGCGAACCTCAACCCCGCCCCGCCACCCCCCGCGGGAGCCACACCAACATCAGCACCACCCCCACGAGCAACACACCCCCACCCGTGCGGAACACCAGCGCATACCCCTCCGTCAGGGCCTCCGGCGACCCCCCGCCGCCGGTCCGCGCCGCGGCGATCGTCGCCATCACGGACAGCCCGAGAGAACCCCCCATCGTGCGGGAGGTGTTGATCAGCCCCGACACCAGCCCGGCCTCCCCCGGCTCCGCCCCCGACGTGGCCAGCGCGGCGAGGGGCGTCGCGGACAGCCCGGCGCCGAGCATCATCAGGATCCCGGGGAACATGATCGCGGTGAGGTACGCGCCGTCGGCGGTCATCGTGGACTGCCAGCCGAACCCGGCGGCGGCCACCACCGCCCCGAGCACGGCGACATTCCGCGCTCCCACAACGGGCATCAGCCGCGGCGCCAGCTTCGAGCCGAGGATCACCGCCAGCGAGCTGGGCACGAGCGCGAGTCCGGCGTCCAGCGGCGAGTAGCCGAGCACGTTCTGCGCGTACAGCGTCATGAAGAACCACATGCAGAACATCGCCGAGCCGCACAGGAACATCGCCACGTTCGCCGAGGACACGGACCTCAGGCGGAACAGCTTCAGCGGCATCAGAGGCGCCTTCGTCCGTGCCTCGACGAGCAGGAACAGCCCGATCAGGGCGGCCCCGGCGGCCAGCGGCACCAGGGTCGCGGCCGAGGTCCACCCCTCGGCCTCGGTCTGGACGATCCCGTACGCGAGGGTCGCGAGGCCGGCCGTCACCAGCAGGGCGCCCGGCAGGTCGATCCGGCGTCCTTCGCCGGCCCGGCCCTCGACGAGCCAGAGCAGGGCGCCGGCCAGCACCACAGCGCCGATGGGCACGTTGATCAGCAGGACCCACCGCCATGACAAACCGTCGACCAGGACCCCGCC
>NZ_JAPWHT010000542.1:0-6369 GCF_027270795.1 Streptomyces sp. ActVer | reverse complement strand
CCCGGTGATCGGCGTGACGCTCGACATGGACTACAGCGGCGACGGCGCCCGCGTCGGCACCAAGGGCAACGACGGCAGCCCCCCGGTCAACCAGGACGGCCCCGGCGACCGGGCAGGCATCAAGCCCGGTGACGTCATCACCGAGGTCGACGGGCAGCGCGTGCACTCCGGCGAGGAGCTCATCGTCAAGACCCGGGCCCACCGCCCCGGCGACCGCCTGGAGCTGACGCTGGAGCGCGACGGCAAGGAGAAGAAGGTCACGCTCGTCCTCGGTTCGGCCGACGGCGACTGACGGGACGATTGCGCGGGGCAACCGGCAGGAACTTCACAGGAAGCGGGCCGAACCCGGGCCCCATCAGGCAAACATCCTGGAAAACCCGGCGTGTACACGCGGTCGGAGGGCCCGGGACAGTACCGGACAGACAGGATCGCCGGGTACCGTGGACCCGGCCCGGACCACGGAAAGACCTGCCGAGGGCCGAGGACATCGCAAGGAGCTGAAGGTGTTCAATGACATAGGACCGCTCGAGCTCGTGACGCTCGTCGTCCTTGCCGTGCTCGTCTTCGGCCCGGAGAAGCTCCCGAAGATGATCCAGGACGTCACGCGCACCATCCGCAAGATCCGTGACTTCTCGGAGAGCGCCAAGGCGGACATCCGCGAGGAACTCGGCCCGGAGTTCAAGGACTTCGAGTTCGAGGACCTCAACCCCAAGACGTTCATCCGCAAGCAGCTGGACAACGACGAGCTGGGGCTCAAGGAGATCCGCAACGGCTTCGACCTGAAGAAGGAGATGGCCGACGTCACGGACGCGGTGCATGGCCGCGAGTCCGAGTCCTCCGCCTCCTCCTCGTCGTCCTCCTCGTCCGGTTCCACCGGCGGCACCGTCGACATGACGAAGAAGCGGGAGAAGCTCGATCAGGACGAGCGCCCGCCGTTCGACGCCGACGCGACCTGAGCCGAGCCGGTCTCGGCCGACCGGCCCTGACCTGGGCCGACTCGGGCCGGCCTGAACGGCCCAGGTCCGAGGCGTACGCCCGCGGGCCGTCGACGTGCGGCACGCCCGCCGTCCGGAACGCGCTTCGGCCGGGTCGCCCGCACCCCTTTTCCCCGTACGCCGCCTGCGTTCTGCCTGCTCAAAGGGGGCCGGATCTGACGCGTACGCGACCCACGAGCCGACCGGTTTCCCAGGGCGCCGCGGACCTGTGGCTATCCTGCCTAGTTGTTGTGCGGACCGGAAGGACGCCCGAAGGGGGGCGGGCCGCCCGGTCCGACTAGAGCGAGGAGGCGTCCGGGCGATGGAGACGACAAGTCGGGTAGGCGCGCAGGCGCCGGCTGCGGAGGGCGGACAACCGGTCCCCTCCGCCCGGCGCACGGTCGACGGCTACCTGCTGGCGCCCTTCCCGTGGTACGGCCTCGACGAGGCCTTCACGGGACCGCGCTGGCTGATGCAGGTCGGTGCTTCGGCCGACGGAGCCATTGAGCACGGATCGATCGGGCACGGCGACGAGCCCTCGGTACGCGGCGAGACCACGGAGGACAAGGAGCGGTTCGCGGTCGTGGTGACCGTGGCGGCCAGCCCGGTGCGGCGCAGCGCCGACGGTACGGGGCTGCTGGAGGCCACCTCGGTGTCCTCGGCTGCCTGGCTCGCGGGGGTCGGGCTGCTGTCCTTCACCTGGCCCGGGCAGATGGACCACACGCTGCGGGACGACTGGCTGGACCAGCAGACCGAGACGGCGTGGGTCCTCGCGGACGATCTCGACGGCGCCGACTGGTCCACGCTCTCGCTTCCCGTGGACGGCGTTCCGACGCCGTTCCACTACCGCGAGTCCGAGTTCGGGTGGGTTCTTGCGGGGTCCACGCAGGAGGAGGTCCACCTGGGGGCGTACGGGCGGGGGATGAGCGCGTACGGGTTGGGCTTCGCCGTGATCAAGGACATCGCCACGTACGCCTAGGCGGCGGGCTGAGCGAGGAGGGCACCGTCGGCTGACGGTGCCCTCCTCGGTGTTGTTCGTCGGCTGCGGGCGCGTGGTGGCTGAGCGCGCAGTTCGCCGCGCCCCTAAAGACAAAAGCAGGGGTGCAGCCACGCTTTCAGGGGCGCGGGGAACTGAGCGAACAACCCCCACTCGCCCGCAGCCGCCCCACGAGAGACGGCCGCAGGGCCATGGGCGACGTCCTAGAACTTGTTCCGCGGGGTGATGCCCAAGGACATGCCCGACAGACCCCGCTGGCGGCCGCCCAGCTTGCCTGCGATGGCTCGCAGGGCCGAGCCCGCCGGGGAGTCGGGGTCCGTCAGGACCACCGGCTTGCCCTCGTCGCCGCCCTCGCGGAGGCGGAGGTCGATGGGGATGGAGCCGAGCACCGGGACGGTGGCACCGGTCGTGCGGGTCAGGCCGTCGGCGACCGACTGGCCACCACCCGTGCCGAAGATGTCGACCATCTCGTCGCAGTGCGGGCACGGCATGCCCGACATGTTCTCGACGACGCCCACGATCTTCTGGTGGGTCTGGACGGCGATCGAGCCGGCCCGCTCGGCGACCTCGGCCGCGGCCTGCTGGGGAGTCGTCACGACCAGGATCTCCGCGTTCGGGACGAGCTGCGCGACCGAGATCGCGATGTCGCCCGTACCCGGCGGAAGGTCCAGGAGCAGGACGTCCAGGTCGCCCCAGTAGACGTCCGCGAGGAACTGCTGGAGGGCGCGGTGGAGCATCGGGCCGCGCCACACGACGGGCGCGTTGCCCGGGGTGAACATGCCGATCGAGATGACCTTCACGCCGTTCGCCGACGGCGGCATGATCATGTTCTCGACCTGGGTCGGGTGGCCGTCGGCGCCGAGCATGCGGGGCACGGAGTGGCCGTAGATGTCGGCGTCCACGACACCGACCTTGAGGCCGTCCGCGGCCATCGCCGCCGCGAGGTTGACCGTCACGGACGACTTGCCGACGCCGCCCTTGCCGGAGGCGACCGCGTACACACGCGTCAGCGAACCCGGCTTGGCGAACGGGACCTCCCGCTCGCCCTGCCCGCCGCGCAGCGCGGACGCCAGCTCCTTGCGCTGTTCGTCGCCCATCACGTCCAGCGTCACGTCGACGTGGGTGACGCCCTCGACCGCCGCGACGGCGTCCGTGACGTTCTTCGTGATGGTCTCGCGCATCGGGCAGCCGGAGACAGTGAGGTAGACGGTGACCGCGACAGCACCGTCCGCACCGATCTCCACCGACTTGACCATTCCGAGCTCGGTGATCGGGCGATGGATCTCGGGGTCGTTCACTGTCGCCAGTGCTTCACGCACCGCGTCTTCCGTAGCCATAGGGTCGATGGTACGGCGCTTCCCACCGGCCCTGGAAAGCCTGTCACCGGTCGTCTACGTCACGTCCCCGAGGGTGTTCTGCCGGGAATACGACACGAGCGTCGCCGCGCGCCCCGGGACGCCGTTCGTCCAGCTCCTTGACCAGGTCCTCCAGCTCCGAGCGGATCCAGTCACGGGTGGCGACCTCGCCGAGGCCCATGCGCAGCGCGGCGATCTCCCGGGTCAGGTACTCGGTGTCCGCGATGGACCGCTCGTTCTGCTTGCGGTCCTGTTCGAGGTTGACCTTGTCGCGGTCGTCCTGCCGGTTCTGCGCGAGAAGGATCAGCGGGGCGGCGTACGAGGCCTGGAGCGAGAGCATCAGCGTCAGGAAGATGAACGGGTAGTTGTCGAAGCGCAGGTCACGTGGCGCGGACACGTTCCACACCACCCACAGGATGATGACGAACGTCATCCAGACGATGAACCGCCCGGTGCCGAGGAAACGGGCGATCCGCTCGGACAGCCGGCCGAAGGCTTCCGGGTCGTACTCGGGCAGGAACCGGCGCCTAGGCGGCTGCGGCTGGTCGAGCCGGGTGCGCGGCCGGCCGGCGGCGGTCGCCCCGGTGGCGGCCCGTTCGCGGGCGGCCTCGCGCTCAGGAGCCATCAGAAGCCCCCTCACCGGCCGTCTCCGCCGGTGTCTCCCCGTCCAGGTGGAACTCCGTCTCGCGCCAGTCCTCGGGCAGCATGTGGTCGAGTACGTCGTCCACGGTGACCGCGCCCAGCAGTGAGCCGCTCTCGTCGACGACGGGCGCCGCGACCATGTCGTACGCCGCGAAGAAGCCCGCCACGACGGGCAGTACGGCCTCCGGGTCCAGCGGCTGCAGATCGTCGTCGATCATCGAGCCGACGAGCGTGTACGGCGGATCGCGCAGCAGCCGCTGGAAGTGGACCGTGCCCAGGTACTTGCCGGTCGGTGTCTCGTCCGGCGGGCGGCACACGTACACCTGGGCGGCCAGCGCGGGGGAGAGGTCGGGGTTGCGCACCCGCGCGAGCGCGTCCGCGACGGTCGCGTCGGGACGCAGCACGATCGGCTCGGTCGTCATCAGACCGCCCGCGGTGCGCTCCTCGTACGCCATCAGCCGCCGTACGTCCGCCGCGTCGTCCGGCCGCATCAGCGCCAGCAGACGCTCCTTGTCCTCCTCCGGCAGCTCGGCGAGCAGGTCGGCCGCGTCGTCGGGGTCCATCGCCTCCAGGACGTCGGCGGCGCGCTCCTCCTTGAGCTTGCCGAGGATCTCGATCTGGTCGTCCTCGGGGAGCTCCTCCAGGACGTCCGCGAGCCGGTCGTCGTCCAGCGCGGCCGCGACCTCCGCGCGCCGCTTGGGGGACAGATGGTGCAGCACGTTCGCGAGGTCGGCGGGCCGCAGCTGCTCGAAGGTGGCGAGGAGGTTCTCGGCGCCCTGCCCGTGCTCCTCCAGCGAGAACCCGGTGACGGCCGACCACTCGACGGTCAGCGTCTCGCCCCTGGCCCGCCGGAAGGCGCTGCCCATGCGCCCCTTCCGTACGAAGACCCGGTCGATCTCCCAGTCGCGACGGGCGGGCAACTGCTGGATGGAGATGTCGAGGACGGTGACCTCCTCGTCCGTCTCGACGAGCGTGACCCGCCGGTCGAGCAGCTCTCCGATGACCAGCCGCTCGGTGGGCCGCTGCTCGAAGCGGCGGACGTTGAGGACGCCGGTGGTGATGACCTGACCGGACTCGATGCCGGTCACGCGGGTCATGGGCAGGAAGATGCGGCGGCGGGTGGACAGTTCGACGACGAGGCCGAGCAGCCGAGGGGGCCGCCTCCCGACGCGCAGCATGGCGACCAGGTCGCGCACCCGGCCCACCTGGTCGCCGCTCGGGTCGAAGACGGCGATGCCGGAGAGATGTGAGACGAAGATCCTGGGGGCGCCTGCCGCCATGCCCGCGCCTCCTTCTCCGTACGGGCTTCGGTACGGGTGTTTTGGTGTGTCATGTCCGCTCGGGTGGGCTTCAGGCTAGCCCGTCCCGGTCGGATACGCCCTGGTGAGCGGTGCGGACGGACTGACTCCGAGTGGCGTAGGGAGCCCCGGTACGCTGCGGTACGCCGTTGAGGTCACCCGCATGAGAGGCAGCGCCACCTGTGACTGCGATTCCCCAGGGACGTACCCGTAGGGCCACGTTGGCGAGCGCCGTGTGTGCGCTGGTCGTGACGGGGACAGGGGTGACGGGGTGCGGCGGTGACGACCCGGACGCGGGCACGAACGGGGTCGGGAAACTGTCCCCGGCCAAGATCCAGAGCAGAACGCAGTCGGCCGCCCGGGCCGCGGAGACGGTACGGCTGTCCGGTGCCGTGATCAGCGGCAAGCGCACCTACAAGCTGGACATGCAGCTGAAGGGTGACGGCGGTACCGGCTCGGTCACTTCGAAGGGAGTGACGTTCCAGCTGCTGCGGGTCGACGAGCACCTCTTCATCAAGGCCGACGCGGACTTCTGGGACCACCAGGACGGCAAGGGCGACGACGGTGCGTCCGGTGCGACGGCCGCGGGCAAGCTCGAGGGCAAGTACGTGAAGGTCCCCAAGGGCGACCCCGCCTACAAGCAGCTCAGCGTCTTCACCAACAAGGACGTACTTCTTGACGGCCTCCTCACCCTCCAGGGCGAGCTCGCCACCGACGGCCGCTACGAACAGCGCGGGCTCCGCACCATCCGCATCACCGGCGACAAGGGCTCCGGCGGCGAGCTGGACGTCTCCCTGGAGGGCAAGCCGTACCCTCTCCTCCTCGTCCGCGCCGGCGGAGCGGGGACGCTCCGCTTGACCGACTGGGGCAAGGGGTTTGCCCTGGAGGCCCCGGACAAGGACGACACGGTCGACTACGGACAGCAGCTCCCGTCGTCCTGAGGGGCCGTGCAGGGTTGTGGGTCGGCTGCGGGTGCGTGGTGGCTGGTCGCGCAGTTCCCCGCGCCCCTGGGGGGTTGGGCCTGCGGGTTGCCTGCGGGTGCGTCGTGGTCGATCGCGCAGTTCCCCGCGCCCCTGAAGACAAAAAGCCAGGGGCGGAGCCCG
>NZ_JAPWHT010000541.1:0-6378 GCF_027270795.1 Streptomyces sp. ActVer | reverse complement strand
ATGGTGCACGAGCGCACCCACCAGCTCGGCCTCCGGGACGAGTACCGTGACGTCGACTCCCCGCACCGCCCGCACATCCCGGGCAGCCTGCTCGGCGACCTGAACGCGGAGCCCGAGGACCTTTCCCTGACAGCCGCGGGCCTACGCGGCCGGCACCTGGCCCTGCTGGGCGCGCTGATCGGGGACGTGACCCCGCGTCCCGAGGTCAACGCGCAGGCGGACAGCGAGCAGACCTGGAACGCGGTGCGTACCGGTACCGACCCGGTCCTGCGGAAGTCGGTGTGGGTCGACCCGGTCTCCCTGCCGCGACTGGCCGACGACACCACGGCCACCGACGGCGTCCCGGCGCACATGCCGCAGGGCCCGAACACGGCACCTGCCGGCACGGCCGCAACCGACTCCGGTCCGTTCGTGATCGACAACTTCGAGTTCACCAACCTCAAGCAGTCGAACGAGCGGTATCGCGCGAAGGCGGTCCGGATCGTCGATGTGCTCAGGGACCATCCGACGATCAAGGCGTACGTCGACGGCCGCCCCGTACGGATCACCCTGCATGTGCGGACGACCGAGACTCCGGCGGACGTACGCGACCTGGGTGACCAGGGTGTGCAGATCAATCTGGCGAGCTATTACTTCGAGAAGTACGACATCGGCTACATCATGGGCATGCTGGCCCATGAGATCGGCCTGCACCCGCTGGCTTCCCGGAACGGCGACATCCCCGACGAAGAAGAGATGTTCAAGGGGATTCCGCTGCCGGTGCCGGGACTGGGTGATCTCAGGACACCGCGGACGATGAACACCGAGGGCGCGGGTCAGGCGGACCACATCATGGCCGCCTTCCCCAGCAGTACGCGGCACAAGATCTACCGCGACATCGTGCTGAAGATGGCGGAGATGCTGGCGGAGTTCGCACAGGCGCAGGTGCCGGGGGCCAAGAACCAGGACGTCACGGACCTGATCGACACCTACCTGATGGACCTGGCCTCTATCGCGATCACCAGCGACTACCGGGTGAACGCGGCCAAGGAACCCGGGAACACGGCGAAGGTCTACAACGCCTACAAGGCACAGTTCGCGGCGCGGATGGCCGAGGACAGTCCCGCCCGTGGTCTGATGCCTCCCGACAAGGGCATGTTCGGCGTCGTGCGGGACTTCGCCACGCTGGCCGCAAGCCTCGCCACGAACAACCGCGGCGACAGCATCCAGCCGCCTGCGCCTACGTCCGCGCCTACTGGTGAGGCCAACCCCCGGCTCCCGCAAGGCACCGACGGCACTCCGTCGACCGAGGGCGACATCGAGCAAGTGCCGGTCGTCACAAGGCCGTTGCGGGCTTCGCGGGACAGCCGGCCGCGGTTCGTGGTGCGGTCGGGCTTCGACGCGCGGCGGTTCACGCACGAGGGTGAGACGTTCACCGACCTGACGGTCCGGGTCGCGATGCGCGGCGATGCGGAGCGGGTCCCGGACGTGTTCGGTCAACTCAGTGCGGGTGTTGCCGAGTTCCTGAACGCCCCGGGGTACCGGCTGCCCAATGGTGACCTGCTGAACGTGACAGTCGAGTATGTCGATCTGGACCAGCTGGGCCCGGACCCGGCTCCGGACAAAGTTCCCCACCTGACCGTCGATCTGGCGGGCCGGGACCGAGCCATGAATCAGGTCACCTGGTGGGCGGACGCCGACCCGGTGCAGATGGTGCATGAGCTGACGCATCAGCTCGGTCTCCGGGACGAATACAGGGATGCCGATTCGCCGCACCGCCCGCACATTCCGGGGAGCATGCTCGGCGACCTGAACGCCGACCCCGAGGATCTTTCATTGGCGGGCGCGGGCCTACGTGGCCGGCACCTGGCCCTGCTGGGTGCGCTGATCGGGGACGTGACTCCGCGATCCCAGGTCCAGGAGGGCGGGCAGGACAGCGCGCAGAGTTGGGATGCGACTCGCCAGGCGACCGACCCGGTTCTGCGGAAGTCGGTGTGGGTGGACCCGGTCTCCCTGCCACGACCGGCCGACGACACCACGGCCACGGACGGCGTTCCGGCGCACATGCAGCAGGAGTCGGGTGACTCGGCGCCTGCCGCGCCGGTGCGGACTCTGCGCGTGTTCAAGGTGGGGAACTATGAGTTCACGAACCTGAACCAGACGGACCGGTACGTCGACAAGGCGGTCCGGATCATCGAGCTGCTCGATGAGCACCAGACGATCAAGGACTATGTCGGCGGGCGCCCGGTGCGGATCACCTTGCACGTGCGGACGACCGAGGCCCCGGCGGACGTGATCGACCTCGACGATGAGGGCGTTCAGATCAACCTGGCGAGCTATTACTTCGAGAAGTACGACATCGGTTACGTCATGGGCATGTTGGCCCATGAGATCGGGCTGCACCCGCTTGCCACTCGCAACACGAGGATCCAGGAAGAGGAGGACCTGTATCAGGGCATGCCGTTGATGGTGCCGGGTCTGGAATCCCTGTCGACGCCGCGCTTCATGAACACTGTGGGTGCCGGTCAGGCGGACCATGTGATGGCGGCGTTCCCGCACACGATCCGGCATGGCATCTATCGGGACATCGTGGTGGAGATGGCCGAGGTGCTGGCCCACCACGCGCAGGTCGGGGTGGCGGGGGCGAAAGCCAAGGACGTCACGGACCTGATCGACACGTATCTGATGGACCTGGCTTCCATCGCGGTCACCAACGATCACCGGGGGAGGGCGGTCACCGACCCGGCGTACACGGCGAGGGCTTACAACGCCTACAAGGCCCAGCTGGCGGCACACCTTGCCCAGAACAGCCCTGTCCGGCCGTTGCTCCCCGCCGACAAGGGCAGGTTCGGTGTCCTTGGTGACTTCGCGGCGCTCGCCACGAGTGTCGGTACCAACAACCGTGGTGACAGCATCCAGCGGCCCGTCGCTCCGGACCCGACCAGCAGCACTACGGACAGCAACACCGGTAGCAACACCGGCGAAGCGCGACCCAGGCTGCCCCAGACCGACACCGAGTCGCCGCCGGCGCCGACGCCGAACCCCGCACCAGCACCCCAGCCGGTTCTCACCCCCTTCAGTTCGGGGCGTTTCGAGTTCACCAACCTGAAGCACACGGATGAGAAGTACCGCGACAAGGCCGTCCGCGTCATCGAGCTGTTGCGGGACCACCCGATGATCAAGGCGTACGTCGGAGACCGTCCCGTCCGGATCACTCTGCACGTGCGGACGACGGAGACTCCGGCGGACGTACGCGACCTGGGTGACGAGGGCGTGCAGATCAACCTCGCCAGTTACTACTTCGAGAAGTACGACATCGGCCACATCATGGGCATGCTGGCCCACGAGATCGGCCTGCACCCGCTCGCCACTCGGAACCCGGACATCCCCGACGAGGAGGCGATGTTCCGAGGCATCCCCCTGCCGGTGCCGGGGCTGGGGGATTTGAAGACGCCGCGGACGATGAACACCGACAGTGCGGTTCAGGCCGACCACATCATGGCCGCGTTCCCGAGCAGCACCAGGCACGGGATCTACCGCGACATCGTGCTGAAGATGGCCGACATGTTGGCCGAGGCCGCGCAGGCCGGTGTGGAAGGTGCCAAGGCCAAGGACGTCACCGATCTGATCGACACCTACCTGATGGACCTGGCGTCCATCGCGGTCACCAGTGACTACCGGATGAACGCGGCCAAGGAACCGGGCAACACCGCCAAGGTCTACAACGCCTACAAGGCACAGTTCGCCGCCCGTATGGCCGAGGACAGCCCAGCTCGAGGTCTGCTGCCCGCCGACAAGGGCATGTTCGGTGTCGTACGGGACTTCGCGACACTGGCCGCGAGTCTCGCCACCAACAACCGCGGCGACAGCATCCAGCAGCCCATCCCCGGGGACGACGCCCACCCCAGACTTCCGCGGACCAGCGAAGGCGACGCGCGGGCAGAGGGGAGCATCGAGCAAACCCCGGCCATCACACCGCAGTTGGTGGGGCCGCGCGACAGCCGGCCTCGCTTCGTGGTGCGGTCCGGCTTCGACGCCCGGCGGCTCTCATACCAGGGGGAGCAGATCACGGACCTCACCGTCCGCATCACGATGCATGGCACGGACGTGCAGGCGGCGCACGCGTTCGAGCAACTCTCCGCAGGTGTGCACGAGTTCCTCAACGCCCCCGGTCACCGGCTGCCGAACGGCGACCTGCTGCACGTGACCGTCGAACTGGTTGACCCCTCGGAGTCCCCGCACCTGACGGTGGACCTCGTGGGCCGGGACCGCGTGATGGACCAGATTACGTGGTGGGCGGACGCCGACCCGGTCCAGTTCGTGCATGAGCTGACGCATCAGCTCGGCCTCCGGGACGAGTACCGGGACCCCGACTCTCCGCACCGCCCCCACATCGCCGGCAGCCTGCTCGGCGACCTGAACGCGGACCCGGAGGACTCCTCATTGGCCGCCGCCGGGCTCCGCGGCCGGCACCTGGCACTGCTGGGTGCGCTGATCGGTGACGTGACCCTCCGTCCTCAGCAGCCTGAGCCGAGCGAACAAGGCACTGGGCAGAACATCGCGCAGGACGTCGAGCAGAACGTTGAGCAGCACGTCGAGCTAAGCATCGCGCAGCTCATCGAGCAGAGCCTCACACCGGCCAGTGAGCCGGACCGAGCACAGGAGCCTGCACAGGACTCAGCACAGCACATCGGACAGACCTGGGAAGAGGCATGCAAGGGGACCGACGGGGTCCTCCGTCAGGCGGTATGGGTGGACCCGGTCTCCTTGCCCCGCCCGGCCGAGGGCGCCGACGACACGGCGTCCACAGGGGTCCCGGCGCACATGCCGCACAACCCGGGCGCCGCGACCGACCAGTCATCAGGTCAGCCGGCAGACCAAGCAGTACCCGCCTACGCGCCGTTCTCCTCGGGGAACTTCGAGTTCACCAACCTCAAGCACACGAACGAGGCGTACCGCGACAAGGCGGTCCGCATCATCGATCTGCTCCGGAAGCACGACACCATCAAGGAGTACGTCGGTGACCGTCGCGTCCGGATCACCCTGCACGTGCGGACGACGGAGACGCCGGCCGACGTGACGGACCGTGGTGACGCCGGAGTCGACATCAACCTGGCCAGCTACTACTTCGAGAAGTATGACATCGGCCACATCATGGGCATGCTGGCCCACGAGGTCGGCCTGCATCCGCTCGCCTCGCGGAACGGGGACATCCCCGACGAGGAGGCGATGTTCCGGGGCATCCCGCTGGCGGTACCGGGGCTGGGCGATCTGAACACACCACGGATGATGAACACCGACGGCGCGGGCCAGGCGGACCACATCATGGCCGCCTACCTCAGCAGCACAAGGCACAAGATCTACCGCGACATCGTGCTGAAGATGGCCGGTGTCCTGGCGGAGGACGCACGCGTGGGGGAGGACGGCGCCAGGGCCCAGGACGTCACGGACCTGATCGACTGCTATCTGATGGACCTGGCTTCCATCGCACTCACCAACGACTACCGGATGAACGCGGCGAAGGAGCCCAACTACACGGCGAGGGTGTTCAACGCCTACAAGGAGATGCTGGCGGCCCAGTTGGCCGAACAGCCCTCCATCCGGTCCCTCCTGCCGTCGAACAAGACGATGTTCGGTGTGATGAACGACTTCCGTCGCATCGGCACCTACATCGCGATCGGCAACAGCGGAGACAGCATTCAGCAGGCCGACACGACCTGACCGCACCCGGACCGTCCGCCACCCGGCGAGCCGAGTCCGCACCTTGGCCCGTCAGTTGAGTCCGGTCACCCCCCGCCCGGGCATCCCCATACGGGCAACCCCCGCCCGGACACTCCGCTCCGGTCGAATCCCCGTCCGGTCAGCCCCCTGCCCCGGCAGTGCCCAACCCCATCACTGCCCCGCAGAGTCAACGGTGTGAGACTCGGCGAAGTCCCAGACCACCGGCAGGAGTTGCTCGGGCGTCTTGGGCTGCGGCAGATGCCCCGTGCCCTGCAGCGGGAGGAACTCCGCGCCGGGGATGGCCTGTGCGTACGCGCTAGCCGTAGTCGAAGTCCAGCACCTCGTCGCTCGCACCCCAGGCGACAAGTGTCGGATGGGCGATCCCGGGCCAAGCGGTCGGTGAGGGTGGGATGGCCCATCGCGCGCGGGCCCGAGTAGACCTGCAACGCGGCACGGTTGGCCGCCATGACAGCACGCTGCTCCTCGGAGAGCGCGTTCGGGTCGAAGTGGAACTTCGAGAGGCCGTGGAGCGACAGGCGGGCCAACTCGGGCGGTGTCAGGGAGAAGGTGTCGGCCATCGGATGAAGCTTCCCCTTGATCGTGGACACCTGGAGACTGGGACGTGAGGTTCCAGAGGAAGTAGCACCAGGTGGGAAGCAATTACACGAAGCGGGACAC
>NZ_JAPWHT010000540.1:0-6408 GCF_027270795.1 Streptomyces sp. ActVer | reverse complement strand
AGGCCGTCGCGCCGCTCGCGGTGGTCAACCTGGGACTGAATACCCGGCATGCGATGAACTGGCAGTGCTGGCTGCGCGACACGGGCTACGACCCCGGCACGATCGACGGACTGCTGGGCACCAGCAGCTGGAAGGCCGCGCAGAGGAAGTTCGACGCCCTGGGCTACTACGACGATTCCATCGACGGCATCGTCGGACCCAACACGATCAGGGCGCTGCAGCGGTACCTGAACCTCCAGGGCGCCAACCTTGCCGTCGACGGGGTCGCCGGATCGGCGACCACGGCCGCGTTCTGGGAGTTCACCGGGAGGTTCAACACCTGCTGAGCCGACCCGAGGGCCGCACACACGACGCGGCCCGTCCTGGACAGCTCCCTTCACTGGGCTGGGCCCGCTCCGCTTCAGCAAGTTGATGACTGCGATACGGCGGGCGCAGGCTACCGAGCCGCACCGCGGTCACCCGTGGAGCCTGTCGCCTGAGGGCCGTATTTCCTGGTCACGGCGTACTGGCGCACGAACTTGACGATGCGGCAGCTTGCCCCGCTGCTCGGGATCTCCAAGTCGTCCGCGGACCGGATCATTGCCCCCGTCGGACCGATGCTCGCGCTCCAACCGGCACGACTCCCACGCCCTTTGCAGGGGGTGACGATCAGGTTGCTCCCGGAGTCAGGGAGCAACCTGATCGGAACTGCTACGCCCGGGGAAGCCGGCGGGTTGATCCTGCTCGTCGCGCGGCTTGAGGAACTCTTCGTGCTCCAGAGCCGCGCCTCGGTGTCGACGTTTGGGGTCACCCGGTCCAGTCGGCGAGGTATCGCCCAGCTGGCCTCGCCGAGGAGTTGCAGTGCTGCCGGCACCAGGACCATGCGGACAACGAGTGCGTCGACCAGGACGTCGACGGTGAGGGCCAGGCCGATCGATGCGACCATCGGGTCGCCGCCGCTGAGGGCGAACTTGTGCGCCGCGTGCATGCGGGAACCAGGAACACTTGGTGACCCATGGCGAGGCCGAACAGCACGCCCGCCACAAGCAGCGGTATCAAGGCTGCCCAGGAGGCGGGCTTCGTCGAGGCCGACCGGACCGCCCGCCCAGGCCCATTGGGGGACCGCGACGGTCACTCCGAGGCACTTCCAACCCGAGGCCGTCCAGCCGGCAGACCGTCGTCAGGTCAGCAGGGCGGAAGGTGGCGTTACGCCGAGCCCAGGGCGCGACCAGCGGTCTTCGGGGACCGGGGATCGTCCGGTGGCGTTTGGCCGGTCAGGCGCGGTCGTGGAGGGTGACCTGGTAGCCGTCGGGGTCGGCGAACGTGAAGGTCCGGCCGAAGGGGCCGTCGATCGGTGCGGAGACGATGGTGTGGCCGTCGGCGACGAGAGCATCGTGGATGGCCTGGACGTCGGTGGCGTGGAGCCAGATCGCGGCACCGATGCCGGGCTGGGCGACGGATGCGAGATCGGTGCCGGGTACGACGTCGCGGAGTGCGAACGCGATCGGCTTCGTCTCGAAGACGACGGCGTGCGGAGGTCCGGCCTGCGAGCGGACGAGGCCGAGGTACTGCTCGTAGAACGCCTGCGAGGCGTTCAGGTCGCGCGCCTGGAGCGAGATGAAGTCGGGGCCGGTGGCGGGCATGGTGATGCTCCTTCTCTTCGTGTCAGCTTTCTGACACACGTCAGCGTATGTCAGAATGCTGACATGAATCAAGACGGTGCCGGCGTCGACCTGGAGACGTCCCTGGGTTACCTGCTGAAAGAGGCGTCGAGCGTCCTGCGCGCAGCTATGGAGGAGGTGCTGCGGCCGCTCGGGATGAGCGTGACGCACTACTCCTGCCTCGAACTGCTGGCTCAACGGCCGGGCTTGTCGAACTCCGAACTCGCGCGGGGTGCGTTCGTGACACGGCAGTCGATGAACGTGCTGCTCCAGACCCTGGAGCGGGAGGGCTACGTGACCAGGCCCGCGGAGGCGCCCGTCGGGAAGGTTCTCCCCGCGCGGCTCACGCCTCGCGGCCGACGGAGCCTGGAGAAGGCGACCGTGGCGGTCCGGTCCGTCGAGGTCAGAATGCTGGCCGGCATGACCGAGACCGAGCAGTCACGCGCGTTCGGGATCCTGCAGAGCGTGATCCATTCCCTGCGTGATGGCAACGACGGTGCATAGCTCGTTCCCCGGCGCGCGTCTCGCCGCGCCGGACAGGAGTGCGGCCGAGCGCGGGAATCCGTGCCGGCGACCTCGAAAAGATTGATAGGCGGGATCGCTGGGCCTCCTCCAAGCTCATGTTGATGTGTCGTGCGGGACGAGGGCGGCCTTCACGGCGTCGGTGAATCGGTTGGTGCTGCAGCGGATCTTGGCGTGGGTGGTGTTGTGGCGGCGCTTCCATCTGACCGTCCATCTCCGCCGGCAGTCGGAGGGCCGCTGGACCGGCCTGTACGCCGTCGTCGCTTTCGGTCTCACCAGCCAGGGCCTCACCAGCACCGTCCTGCGCGACTTCAACGGCCCGGTCGGCCACGCCCAGTGGATCGTCACGGTCCGGCCCTTGCCGAACAGTTGATACCTGAAGGCCCGCGGCAGCGAGGCTCCCTGTGTGACGTGGATCACGGCGATGGGAAAACCTGTCGCCCGGACCGGGCGTCTAGCAGGTGTGAGATCAGTCAGAGCAGCGCTGCACGAGGTGGACGAGGAACATCTCGTCCGGCTGGTGGCAAAGGGCGACCGTGTCGCGTTCGAGGAGCTGTACCGGCGTACGTCGCCGTGGATGGCGGTGCGGCTGCGCCGCCGGTGTGTGGACGAGCAGATCGTCGCGGAGGTCATGCAGGAGACCTACTTGGCGGTGTGGCGCGCGGCGGGTGCGTTCGCCGGGGCCGCGGTCGGAGGGACGGCCACCGGTTGGCTGTGGACGATCGCGGCGCGCCGCCTCGTCGACGCGTTCCGGCGCAGAGCCCACCACGCGGAGCCGCCGCCGGCTGCAGCTGTGCCCGACGAGGCGCCCGCCGCCGAGGAGTTGGCGCTCGCGGGAACCGTCGACGGTGATGTCGGGGGCGCGCTGAGGTGCCTCGCGCCGGAGTTGAGACAGGTACTGCAGGCCATGGTGCTCGACGGGCTCTCCGTCCGTGAGACCGCGGTCCTGCTCGGGCTGCCCGAAGGCACGGTCAAGACCCGTGCCCGCCGGGCCCGTATCGAGATGCGGAGGGCGCTGGCATGAGCATCGAACACGCGTCGGAGCGGATCATCGAGGGGTATGTGCGCGGCGGCGCGGGCCTCTCCGCCGACGAGGTGTGGGCCGTGGAGGCGCATCTGGAGATGTGCCGGGTGTGCCGTGACCGGTTGTCCGCCGCTGTCGGTGCCGGGGTGCCCGCCGTGGCGTCGCTCGTCGACACCGTGTGGTCCGGCCTCGAACCCCAACTCGCGGCCACTGCCACGATGCCGCGCCGACGGCGCTGGTCGGCGCCGCTGTCCAGGTGGATGACGCCCACGATGGTGCCGTGGCTGGCCATGGTCGTGGGCGTGACGCTGTTGGCCCTGCTGCTCGACCTGTCCGGCACCGGCACCGGCACCGGTGCCGGTGCCGGCGAGGTGTCGTTGGTGCTGCTGCTCGCGCCGGTCCTGCCCGTGCTCGGGGTCGCGGCGTCCTGGTCGCGTGGTCTCGACCCGGCGTACGAACTGACGGCCTCCGTGCCCAGGGCCGGGCTCTATCTGGTGCTGCGGCGCACCGCGTCCGTGCTTGCCGTGGTCGTCCCCGTGCTGCTGGTGGGCGGTTGGGCGACGGGGGTGATGGTGGCCCAGTGGCTGCTGCCCTGTCTGGCCTTCACCTCGACGACCCTGGCGCTCGGCGGTGTGGTCGGTGTGACCCGCGCGGCCGTCGTGCTGGCCAGTGTCTGGGCCGCGGTGGTCGTGGCGCCGACTCTGGCCACCAGCCGTACGACCTTCGCCCTGCAGACGGGCGGTCTGCCCGCGTGGGGGCTGATCCTCGCGATCGGTATCGGTGTCGTGATCGCCCGCAGAGGCGCGTACACCGTGCTGGGAGCTCATCGATGACCATCGGAAAGAACACGGGAAGGGAACACCACATGACGTCCGCCGTGAGCGCGGCCGACATCGCACCGACGGCCTACGCCTGGCAGATCCAGGCAACCGGGCTGAAGGTCAGAGTCGGCAGGAAACGCATGGCCGTCGACGGCCTCGACCTGTCCCTGGGCACCGGCGTGCACGGCCTCCTCGGCCCCAACGGGGCCGGCAAGACCACCCTCATCCGGACGCTGGCCACCGTGCTGCGCCCCACCGAGGGCAGTCTGGAGCTGCTCGGCGAGTCCGTGGGCGGCATGGGCGAGCACCGTGCGGTACGCCGCCGGATCGGCTATCTGCCGCAGGAGTTCGGCTACTACAAGCGCTTCACGGTGCGCGAGTTCGTCGAGTACATGGCCTGGCTGAAGGAGGTGCCCAAAGCGGACATCCCCGCCGCCGTGCAGCGCGCGGTGGAGCGGGTGGGTCTGGCGGACCGCGCCGACGAGAGGATGAAGGCCCTGTCGGGCGGCATGGTGCGCAGGGTCGGCATCGCCCAGGCCATCGTCAACGATCCGACGATCCTGCTCCTGGACGAGCCGACGGTCGGCCTGGACCCGGCGCAGCGGCTTCGCTTCCGCGAGCTGCTGCAGGAGTTGGGTACGGACACCTGCGTGCTCGTCTCGACCCATCTGGTGGAGGACGTCGCCGCCGCCTGCACCGACGTGGTGGTCTTCGCCGAGGGCCGTCTTGTCTTCCAGGGCCCTCCGGACGAACTCGTCTCGGTGGGCGGCCCGGAGCACGTGGGCGACAGCCCGCTGGAGCGCGGCTACTCGGCTCTTCTGCTCAACCCCGAGCAGGGAAGGGGCACTTGGTGAACGGCCGCGTCCTGCGTATCGAGTTGAGGCGTTCGGTCGCCCCGTGGGCCGGCCTCGTGGTCCTGGTGCCGGCGCTGGCGTTCCTGTACCTGCTGAACGGCCAGTGGTGGAGTGACACCACGGCGTGGACGGCCCAGTGGACACCACTGGCCCTGTGGACCCGCTCCCTGCTGTTCTACCTGTGGCCGCTCGCCGTGGGGCTCGGGGCACTGCAGGGACTGCGCGACCACCGCTCGAAGATGTCCGAGCTGCTGACGAGCACGCCGCGGCCCGCCCGGCACCGCGCGGCCATCCTGGCGGGCGCGACGGCGATCACGCTGGCCTCTGCCTTCGCGTTCCTCGTCCTCGTGGGTGGGGTCCAGGTGCTCGCCCACACCGAGTACACGCACCTCGGGTGGCTGCCGATCTCTCTGGTGGGCGTGCTCTTCCTCGTCGCGGGGGCCGTGCTGGGCATGGGGGCCGGGAGGGCCCTGCCGTCCCCGCTCACCCCGCCCGCGCTGGCCATGGGTGCCTTCGTGTTCACGGCCCTCATGCACATGTCGCTGGGCCGGACGGAGACGGACACGGCGGACGGGTTCACGAGCACGGAGCCGAACCGGGTCTCGCTGCTGTCACCGACGGTGGAAGAGGCGCGAGAGGCGTTCGTCACGCTCTCCGACTCCGTGCACGTCGGGCAGACGATCTGGCTGCTCGGCATGGCCGGGACCGGCTTCGCGCTGCTGGTCGCCGCGACCCCGCGCGCCCGGCTGACCGCCTTGGCGCCGGTCCTGGCGGGTGCGGCGATCGCGCTGCTGGTCCTCCCTGCCGACCCGGGCCGGATGTACGTCGTCGACGAGGCCGCCGCGGAGCTGGTGTGCGACGGCCCGGTGTGCGTGACGAAGACACAGCAGGCGCGACTCGCGGACCTCGCGGATCCCGGCAAGGAGGCGCTGCGCCTGCTGCACGGCGCCCTGGGTGATCAGGCGCCGGTCTCGGTCCGGGAGAACACCGCAGTGCTGCCGGAGGGCTCCACGCCGCAGTGGTCCCGTAAGACCGTGCTCCTCGACTTCGACGACGACATCGTCGCCGCTGCGAAGGGCGAGGAGCTCACCCGGGCCCTGATCGCCAAAGGCATGGTGCCAGGGTGCACCCCCGTCGGCTGGAGCGGCTTCGGGGGAGATGAATACGCGCAGACAGTCGCGGTGGCCTGGGTCCTCGGGGACCTCAAACCGCTCGCCGGCACGCCGGCGAGTATGCGCGGCGAGGTCGAATCCGAGACCCGCCCCGTGTGGAAGAAACTCAAGGCACTTCCCCGGGCCGAGCAGCTCTCGCGGATCAAAGAGATGCGCGCCGCCGCGCTCTCCTGCGAGGGCGACCCGTTCGAGGTGCTGTCCGGCGGTGCGTCCCGGTGAGATGGCTGATGCTGTACGCGCGCTCGCGTCAGATACCCGCGTCACTCACTGCGGTGGTGATCGGCGTGGTAGCGGTGTGGGCACTCGCCCGGGACGAGGGCGCGGGGCCCGGTGATCCGCGGCTGCCCGTGCTCGGTCTCTCCACGGGGGCAATGG
>NZ_JAPWHT010000053.1:0-35342 GCF_027270795.1 Streptomyces sp. ActVer | reverse complement strand
AGAGCCCAACCCGTACACCCAGCCCGCCGGCGCCACGCCCGCGCCCGCCCCCGCGCAGCCCTCCTCCGCCGCGCCCGACCTGACCAAGCCCGAGGACGCCCGATGAGCACGCCCCAGCACCAGATGCAGCAGCAGGCCGCCCCTGCCCCCAACTGGCAGGGCGCGCCCGGGACTTCGTACACCTCGCCGATTCCGATCACGCGTACGCACCTCGGTCACGCGCTCACCTCCGAGTGGACGAAGATCAAGTCGGTGCGCTCCACGATGTGGACGCTCGGTGTCTTCGTGCTGCTGGTCGTCGGCATCGGCTTCCTGGTCGCCGCCCAGACCACCGACGAGGACTTCACGGACGTCCCGTACACGGTCCCCGCCTTCTTCGGCCTGATCCTCGGCCAGATCTGCCTGATCACGCTGGGCGTGCTGGTGGTCTCGTCGGAGTACGGCACGGGCATGATCCGTACGACGTTCACGGCGTCGCCCCAGCGCTACCGGGTGCTCACCGCCAAGCTGATGATCTTCTTCGTCGTCGCGTTCGTCGTGTCGGCCCTCTCCATCGGCGTGGTCGGCCTGATCACGTCGGGCATGCACGGCGGATCGTCGGACAACGAGTGGGGCGGCACCGTCCTGATGGGCGCGCTGTACGTGTCGCTGCTCGGCGTCCTCGCGCTCGCCGTGGGCTCGATGCTGCGGCACTCCGCCGGCGCGATCACCACGATGCTCGGTGTGGTGCTGGTGCCCGCGATCCTGCCCGCGTTCCTGCTGATGTCCGAGAGCATGCGGACGATCGGCGAGAAGATGATGGAGTACAACGCTCCGAACGCGCTCGCCCGGATCTTCCAGCTCGACGCCGACAACGGGAACGGCAGTTCCCAGCTCCTCCTCCTCGTGGGCCTGACCGCGGCTGCGATCGCCGGGGCCTATGCGCTGCTGGAGAAGCGGGATGTCTAGGGCGTAGGAAACGTACGCAAAATCGTTCGAAGGTCTAGAACCTCGGGGCGTTCCGGGACCGCTGCACCCGTGTGGTGCGGCGGTCCTTCGCGTTCCAGCACGCCTTGTGCCAGTGCCGCCGCTCGTCCACGCCGGAGTGCTCGGGCCAGGCCACCACGTGCGGGACGCCGGAGGGAATCTGCTGGTCGCAGCCGGGGCAGCGGTACGTCTTGCCCTGGGCACTCGCGCCCGCCACGTGCCGCACGCTCCACGCGTCGCCCTGCCAGCTCTCCGTCGACTGCCAACCGCCATATCGGTCGGACGGGTCCGATCCGTCCGGGGACTGGCTCCGGCCGGAGTCACCGGCACCCTTGGGACGGTTGCGACGCGGGGACACAGGACACCTCACGGAGCTATACAGGGAGCACGGGCTGTGTCCAGCCTACGCGGAGCACCCAGGGGTACGCGTACGTCACCAACCCCCACAGATCCCCCGCACGGCCGGCTCATTCTGCAGACAATCCGCCAATCTCCCCGCCAAGCCGTGTCCTTGGCACGTGTCAGACGGTTATGCGAGGTGGGGGAGCCGCGTCGGCACAAGGAGGCAGGAGTGCGATGCGCGTAGGAAGTTTTGTACTGGCGGCCCAGTTCCCGGGCCAGGGCCAGGGGGAGGCACTGCACCGCGCGGTGCGGTCCGCCGAGGTCGCCGAGGAGGCAGGGCTCGACGCCGTATGGCTGGCCGAGCACCACTTCGTGCCGTACGGGACGTGCCCGTCGGCCATCACCCTCGCGGCGTTACTGCTCGGCCGCACCCGTCGGATCCGGGTCGGCACGGCGGTCAGCGTGCTGCCCACCGTGCACCCCGTGGCGCTCGGCGAGCAGGCCGCGCTGCTGCACGTGACGTCCGGCGGGCGCTTCTCGCTCGGGCTGGGGCGCGGCGGACCGTGGGTGGACCTGGAGGTCTTCGGGACGGGCCTGGACGCGTACGAGAAGGGGTTCCCGGAATCACTCGATCTGCTGGTGCGGTGGCTGCGTGAGCCGTCCGTCGCGGGCGGTTCTGAGCGCTTCGGTTTCCGTGAAGTCCCCGTCGTGCCAAGGCCGTCGGAGGCCCTGACGGGCGGTGAGAGCCCCGAGGTCGTCGTCGCCTGCACCTCACCGGCGAGTGTCCGGCTGGCCGCCGAGCGCGGGCTGCCGATGCTTCTGGGGATGCATGTCGGGGACGAGGAGAAGGCGGAGATGGTCACGCTGTGGCGTACGTGCGCGCGGGACGCGGGGTACTCGCCCGAGGCGATCGCGGACGCGTCCCATGTCTCGGCCGGCATCGCCCAGGTCGCGGACCGGCGCACGGACGCGGCCGAGATGCTCCTGAAGGCCATGCCGGGCTGGCTGAAGCAGGGTCTCGACGCCCATGTGACCGTGGACGGCAGGGCCCGCTCGATGCGGGACCCGTTGGCGTACACCGAACTGCTCTGCGGTCTGCACCCGGTGGGCACGCCCCGCCTGTGCGCCGACCGCCTCGCGGCGACCTCCGAGCGCACGGGGATCACGCGCTTCGCGCTTCTGGTGGAGGGCTCGGGCGACCTGGCGGCGACCGAGGAGAACGTACGGCGGCTGGGGGACGAGGTGCTGCCGCGGCTGCGGTGAGCGGGGCCCAGCCCGGGCCGGGCCGAAGGAAACCGCGTCCCGGCCGAGCCGGGATGCGTCCGGGCCGAACCGGGGTACGTCCGGGCCGAACCGGAGGGCGTCCGGGCCGGGCCCGATTTCGTCCGGGCCGAACTGGCGTACGCCTACCGGTGATGGGCCGCGTTCGGTCGCAACGGGCCCGTATCCGACCGGAACAGACCCCTGCCCGGGCCCAACCGGTGTGCGCCGCAGGGAGCTTGCCGCCCCAGTACAAAAGCACCTCCCGCGTACGGAGCGGCAAGCCGTGCAGCATCACCGCCTCAGCAGTCCCGGAACTCCGGCGACTGGTTCAGCAGCTGGCTGCGCACCGAGGTGAAGCGGGTCAAGGTGTCGTCCACCGAGCCGTCCAGCGGGAACACCGCCACGCGGTGGCAGTTCTGGAAGGCCAGGCGCACCCCGAAGTGCCGCTGCAGCGCACCGCGTATCGCGTCACTCGCGAGCGCACGCAGCAGCTGGCCGCGCGCCTGCTCGTCCGGCGGAGGCGTCTGGTTGTCGGCGAAGTTGCCGCCGTCCACCTTCAGCTGAGCCACCAGGGAGCTGATCATCTCCCATGCGTAAGGCAGGGAAATCCGGACGCAGTCGACGAATTCCGCTTCGTCGACCTCACCTCGCTCGGCCTTTTCGAGTAGGGCCGGTGAGACGTCCAGCGACATGGGTTCTCCTCTCGCACCCCCTCGGCAGAGGGGGTTGACGGACAGGGAAGGAGACCGCGACGCCGAACACGCTGAGTACACGCGTCGCGACCTCCCGTTTATACGGTAGGCAACTGTTCGTGGCCGCACCAGGACATTGAGAAACCGGGGGAGACTCAACCTGCTCACAACCGGCCACTTTCGAACAGGGCTTATCCGGGGAAACAGGGGCGACAGGAAAGTCTCCGGTCGAGCGGACTCATGGGCGGATCGCGCCGACCCGTGCCGGTCGAGTAGCGTTGCGGACCATGCGTCTCGTCATTGCCCGCTGCTCCGTTGACTACGCGGGCCGGCTCACCGCCCATCTCCCGTCGGCCCCCCGCCTGATCCTTGTGAAGGCCGACGGCAGTGTCTCGATCCATGCGGACGACAGGGCCTACAAGCCCCTCAACTGGATGTCGCCGCCCTGCACGCTGAAGGAGGGTTCGGGGGACGACGAGGGTGTCTGGACCGTCATCAACAAGGCGGGCGAGAAGCTCATCATCACGATGGAGGAGGTCCTCCACGACTCCTCGCACGAACTCGGTGTGGACCCCGGCCTGATCAAGGACGGCGTGGAGGCGCACCTCCAGGAGCTCCTCGCCGACCGCATCGACACCCTCGGCGAGGGCTACTCGCTGATCCGCCGCGAGTACATGACGGCCATCGGCCCGGTCGACATCCTGTGCCGTGACAGCGCCGGCCAGACCGTCGCCGTGGAGATCAAGCGGCGCGGCGAGATCGACGGCGTTGAGCAACTCACGCGCTATCTGGAGCTGTTGAATCGCGACCCGCACCTCGCGCCGGTCCGCGGCATCTTCGCAGCCCAGGAGATCAAGCCCCAGGCCCGCGTCCTCGCCACCGACCGGGGCATCGGCTGCGCCGTCCTCGACTACAACGCGCTGCGCGGCATCGAGGACGACAAGCTGCGGCTGTTCTGACGGCCACGAGGTTCTTCCGTACGACATGTTCGTACGGCATGACAGTGGGCCGGGTCCTCCACACAGGACCCGGCCCACTGTCATGCGGTGGTGCCGTACGCGGGTGTCGTACCCCGGGTGTCAGATCGTCGGCGAGCCGCCGTCCGCCGGGCTGCTCGCGGCACTGCTGCTCTCGGCCGGGCTGGAGGCCGGGCCGCTGGCCGAGTCGGAGGTCTCCGGCGTGGTCGGCGGAGTCTCGCTCGGCTCACCGGTCGGCTCGGTCGGTGTCGGAGTCGGAGTCGGCGTGGGTGTCGGCTTCGGCGAAGTCGGCGGCTTCGGTGAAGTCGGCGGCTTGGTCGAGGTCGGCGGCTTCGTCGTGGGCCTGTTCGTGCTCGGGTCCTTCGTCCCGGTCGGATCTTCCGAGGGCTCCGTGCTCGAAGACGGCGCCGGGTCGTCCGAGGTCCCGATGATCCCGTCGTCGCCCGGGTCGGTGGGACGGCTCGTCGAGTCCGCGTTGCCGCTGTCCTTCTGCGGCCGGTCCGCGCCGAGCCCGTCGCCCTCGTCGCCGGCGCTGGCCGACGGGTTGGGGCCGACCCGCTCCGACGGGATGTTGTCGTCGGGGTTGGACGTCGCGCCGAGCGTCACCACCGTGCCGAGCACGGCGGCCAGGAGCGCGCCCGCGCCCGCGGCCGCGAGGTTGCGCCGGGTGCCGTTGACCAGACCCTTGACGCGGCCCGGCTTCGCCGCGGAGGCGGAACCGCTGCGGCTGATGACCGTCGCGGGCTCGCCCGGCGGCTGGAGCGACGGGACGGGCGTGAACCCTGCCGGTACTCCACCGGGCGGCGACGCCGACTCCTCGTACCGCGCGTCGGGCACCTCCTCGCCCGCCGTCGCACCGATACCGGCCGGCGGTGTGGTGCCGGTGCGGTCCGCGACCAGTGCCAGTGCGCGGCGGCCGGCGACGGTGCCGCGCTTCTCGGCGAGGGCGCCGCGCAGCCCGATGGACGCCTCCAGTTCGGCGCGGGCCCGGTCGAACTGCCCGCCGCAGACCGCGAGGATGCCCAGCTCGTGGTGGAAATAGGCCTGATCCGAGACCTCGCCGGAGAGCCGGGCCGCCTCGGCGCCCGAGCGCAGCGCACGCTCCCAGGCACTCCAGTGCAGCCCCGCGGCGAACGCGGGCGCGGCCGTGCGTGCCAGCCGTACCGCGGTGGCGCTCTCCTCGTCCTCGGCCGGCGGTTCCGTGAGGGGCGCCAGGGCGGTGAGCGCGGCGAGCACGGCGTCCGCCTCGGCGACGACCCGCTCCGGGGTGACCGACGGATGCCCCGCCCACCAGGCGTAGTGCTCGGCGGCGGCGCGCGCCTTCTCCTCGGCGTCGGACGCGTACCCGACGGCCTCCAGCTGGGTCTGTACGCCGGCCGCGAGCCGGTAGTGCGAGCCGACCGGTGTGACGAGCGCGCAGCCGACGAGCTCGGCGAGCGCGGCGTCCGCGTGCGTGTCCCCCACCAGGGCGGGCAGATGCGCCTGGTGCGGCACCCCGCCGCCCAGCGCGACGGCGAAGCGCAGCGTGGCGCGCGCCGACTCGCTGAGCCGGGTCGCGAGGTGCGCGGCCGGCGCGGCGCCTTCGGCGAGCGACGGCAGCGGTACGTCGTGGCCGTCCTCGGCGTCGAAGGGCGCGTCCACGGGCGCGTCCTCGTAGTAGCCGAACTCGTCGAAGGCGTTCGGGTCGGCGCGGAGCTGGTCGCGCTGCCGCAGCAGCGCACCGGCCTGCACGAAGCGCAGCGGCAGCCCCTCGGACTCGAACCAGAGGTCGCCCGCCCAGTTCGCCTCGTCCTCGGTCAGGACGCGGCCGACGGCGCGCTCCAGCAGTTCGAGACCGCCGCCTCGGCCGAGGCCGCCGAGGAAGACCTCTTCGAGGAGCGAGTCGGTCGACGGCGCGGGAACGTCCGGTGTCGCGGAGACCAGGAAGGCGCACTCGGGGGTCGCGTCGAGCAGTTCGTCGAGCGCGCCGGCGCCGAACTCCACGTCGTCCAGGACGACGACCGCGCCGATCTCGTGGACGAGTGCGAGCAGTTCCTCCCGCTCCGGCCGGTGCAGCGGAGCGTTGAAGACGGCGGCGAAGAGGTCGTGCAGGAGATCGTCCGGGGTACGGCGGTGGCCGCTGAGGCGCACCACGCCGTCCGGGGCGAGGTCCGCGCAGTCGTCGGCGACGGCGTCCAGGAGCACGGTGCGGCCCGAGCCCGAGGGTCCGGTGAGCCGCACGGAGCGCCCGCGCGCGAGCAGGCGTACAAGCCGCTCACGCTCCTCCTGCCGCTCCAGGAGCGGCAGTCTGGGCAGCGAGGCCCCGGGTGGTACGGGAGGTCGTGTCGAGCGGGCCAGCTCGGCCCGGTCGGCGGCGCTGTACTTCGTGGGCCGCGGCGGTCGCTCGCCCGGTGGGCAGAGCTCGATCTCGCTGCCGTCGACGGGATTGACGGTGAGCAGATGGTCGCCCGACACGAGTTGGACGGTGCGGGCCAGTGCTGGCGTGTGCTGACCGAAGTCGGACGTCAGAGGATCGCGCGGCGGGCGCTGTCGTGGCGCCGAGCCGTCGTCGTCGTGTCCGTACTCTTCGGGTCCCCGGTTCATCGGGTCCATAGGTCCAAGCCCCCCAAAAGCGTGGTGTGCCGAGCCCCTCCCGGCCTTGCTGCACACTGCGCTGTCGCTTCTGGTCCGGTGCCCGCTCACGGGTTCGTCAAGACGCGGGCAGCCGAACCCTAAACCTTCGCACAGTATCTACGAACACACGGGGTACCGCGCCGTCCGAGACGTCACAGCTTCGTGAGGATTGTTCGCGACATACGTTTCGTACGATCGCTTCCTACCCGATCTTCGCCGTTTGCGACAGTGACGCCGAGTCACATCCAGGAGCGGCGCCGGCTCACATCCAGGGGCGGCGGGGGGTCACGTCCGGGAGCTGCGCGGGGTCACACCCGGGGCAGCGACTCGACGCCGATGCCGCCCTCGATCGCCAGGATCCGGTGGAGCCGGGTGGCCACCAGCAGTCGCTGCATCTGCGGCGGGACGCCGCGCAGCACAAGCCTCCGGCCGCACCGCCCCGCCCGCCGGTGGGCCCCCATGATGACACCGAGCCCGGTGGCGTCCCAGGAGTCCAGCTCTGACAGGTCGAGCACCAGGTCGCCGACGCCGTCGTCGACTGCCGAGTGCAGGACCGTACGGGCGTCCGCCGCGCTGCGGACGTCGAGGCGGCCCCCGACGACCAGCTCGGCGTGGTCGCCCCTGATGTACATATGCGCTCCCCGAGAGTGCGTTTCGTACGCTGCGTCTTCGTCGTGTCCTGTGTTGCCAGGACTGACTGCCGTACCGGGGCAGAAGTTGCCCTCTGTAAGCGAACCGATACCGAATTCACTCCGAGGAGTGACCGGTCGAAGATCACCGCAGAGTCAGTACGTGTATCAGTACGTGTAGAAGCCTTGCCCGCTCTTACGGCCGATGTCACCGGCGTCAACCATCCGGCGCATCAGCTCCGGCGGGGCGAACTTCTCGTCCTGGGACTCGGTGTAGATGTTGCTGGTCGCGTGCAGAAGGATGTCGACACCCGTGAGGTCGGCGGTGGCGAGAGGACCCATCGCGTGACCGAAGCCCAGCTTGCAGGCGAGGTCGATGTCCTCGGCGGTCGCCACGCCCGACTCGTACAGCTTGGCCGCCTCGACGACGAGCGCCGAGATGAGCCGGGTGGTCACGAAGCCGGCCACGTCACGGTTGACGACGATGCAGGTCTTGCCGACCGACTCGGCGAACTCCCGTGCGGTGGCGAGTGTTTCGTCGCTCGTCTTGTAGCCGCGGACGAGCTCGCAGAGCTGCATCATCGGGACCGGCGAGAAGAAGTGGACGCCGACGACCCGCTCCGGGCGCTCGGTGGCCGCCGCGATCTTGGTGATCGGGATGGCGGAGGTGTTGGAGGCGAGTACGGTCTCGTCCTTCACCAGCTTGTCGAGCGTACGGAAGATCTCGTGCTTGACTTCCAGCTTCTCGAAGACGGCCTCGACGACGATGTCGGCGTCGGCGACCGCGTCCAGATCGGTCGTCGTGGTGATGCGCCCCAGCGCCGCCCCGGCCGCGTCGGCGTCCAGCCTGCCCTTGCTCACGAACTTGTCGTACGAGGCCTTGATGCCGTCGGTGCCACGGGTCAACGCCTCGTCGGTGACATCGCGCAGGACGACGTCCCAGCCGGCCTGTGCGGAGACCTGGGCGATACCTGAACCCATGAGTCCGGCCCCGATGACGGCGAGCTTCCGTGCCACTGTCCGACTCCCCTGCTGCGTTTTCCCGGCGTTGACCATCGCGAGACAACCCCGAGTAACACGCTGTTGAGTTGCCTCTTCGGCGGACCCTAGCGCCCGTGAGGCGCTGTGTGACCGGTAAGTAACGCGCGTCACGTCTCATAGGACGGACATCACACCGAGCGGCTCATTCCGCCGCCCGTACGGCGTAGTTGAGGACCTTCTCGCTCAAAAGGTCCTCCATGCCGTCGAGGAGGGCCAGCACTTCCCGGGACACCTCGGCCGGATCGCGGCACGCCATCATCTCGCGGCTGATCTCGCTCATGACCGTCTGGTGGAGCCAGCCGATCTGCCCGGCCATCAGACCCGGTGTCGGATCGTCCGGGCCGGCGCCCGTCTCCTCGCGCAGCGCCGCCTCCAGGTCGTCGTGGAC
This sequence comes from Streptomyces sp. ActVer, assembly GCF_027270795.1. NCBI lineage: Bacteria > Bacillati > Actinomycetota > Actinomycetes > Kitasatosporales > Streptomycetaceae > Streptomyces > Streptomyces sp. ActVer. The sequence continues at coordinate 26,431 of NZ_JAPWHT010000053.1, read as the reverse complement.
CTCCTGCTGAAGGCTCCACAGGCGGGACCGGAGGGCGGGCGCGTCATGGATGACCCGCATGAATCGGTCGTACCCCTCCATCAGTCCGACCCGGGGCGAGACCGCCTCGACCTCCTCGCGCAGCTCGCGCAGGACGGCGGCGGCGGCCGACTCGCCGACGCGGCGGCCGCGGACCCAGCGCGAGAGCCGGTCGACGACACCCCGGCTGCGGTCGAAGAAGAGGTCCTCCTTGGCCGGGAAGTAGTTGTAGACGGTGTTCACGGAGACGTCGGCCGCGTCCGCGACCTCGGCCATGGTCACCGTCACGAAGCCGTGCTCCAGGAACAGTCCCGTGGCGATGTCCGAGATGCGCTGCCTGGTCTCGCGCTTCTTCCGCTCCCTGAGCCCCTCTGCCATGACTTCATCGTAGGCCGGACCAATGATTTCTGGACTCTCTGAAATTTTGGTGGCATTGCAAAATTTAAGTCACTCTGTTTTTCTTGGCGCATGCCCATCATCAGCACGGCCGGCCTCGCCCGGACCTTCCAGACCAAACGCGGCCCCGTCGAGGCGGTCCGCGGCATCGACCTCACCGTCGGGGCGGGCGAGATCCTCGGCTTCCTCGGCCCGAACGGAGCGGGCAAGACGACCACGCTCCGGATGCTCACGACCCTGCTGGCCCCGACCGGCGGCGCCGCCACCGTCGCGGGCCACGACCTGGCCACCGACCCGGAGGGCGTCCGCCTCGCGAGCGGATACGTGGCGCAGTCGGGCGGGGTCGACCCCCGGATCTCCGTACGCGAGGAACTGGTCACGCAGGGGCGGCTCTACCGCCTGACCAAGGATCAGGCGGTGCAGCGCGCCGAGGAGTTGGCGCGCGACCTGGACCTGACCGATCTCCTCGACCGGAAGACGTCGGCGCTCTCCGGCGGCCAGCGTCGCCGTCTCGACATCGCGCTCGGCCTCACCCACCGCCCGAAGGTGCTGTTCCTCGACGAGCCGACCACGGGCCTGGACCCGGCGAGCAGGGCGGACCTCTGGGACCTGGTCCGACGACTGCGCGACGACCACGGCACGACCGTCTTCCTCACCACCCACTACCTCGACGAGGCGGACGCGCTCGCGGACCGGCTCGTGGTCGTCGACCAGGGCGTCGTGGTGGCGGAGGGCACGCCGAGCGCGCTCAAGCTCCAGCACGGAGGGTCGACCGACGCGACGCTCCAGGACGCGTTCCTCGCCATCACCGGCCGCGGCCCCGCGCCGGCGGACTCCACCCCCGTAGCCGTCTGACCCTCCAGGAAGTGACCGTCATGCTTCTCCAGGACACCGCGCTGATCTTCGGGCGCTACCTCCGCCAGACCCTGCGTTCCAAGTTCGCGATGCTCTTCGGCGTACTGATGCCGCTGCTGTACCTGCTCTTCTTCGGCCCGCTGCTCACCGATCTGCCGCTGGGCGGCGGCGGGAGTTCCTGGCAGGTCCTGGTACCCGGACTGCTGCTCCAACTCGGTCTGTTCGGGGCCGCGTTCGCCGGATTCATGATCATCGTCGAGAAGAGCCACGGGGTCGTGGAGCGGATGCGCGTCACCCCGGTCAGCCGCCTCGCGCTCCTGCTCGGCCGGGTGCTGCGCGACACGGCGGTCTTCGTCTTCCAGGCGGTCCTGCTGGTCCTGGCCGCCCTGGTGATGGGCCTGCGCGCACCGCTGGCAGGCATCCTGATCGGCTTCGCGTTCGTCGCTCTGCTGACGGTCTCGCTGGCCTCGCTGTCGTACGCGCTGGCCATGAAGACCAGTACGCCCCACGCGTTCGGCCCGACGATCAACGCGCTGACCATGCCGTCCATGCTCCTGTCCGGCCTCATGCTCCCCATGTCGCTGGCGCCCGGCTGGCTGGACGCCCTCTCGCACGTCATGCCGTTCCGCTATCTGGTGGACGCGATGCGGGACGCGTACGTCGGCTCGTACGCGACCGCCTCCATGGCGTACGGAGTCCTGGTGGCCGTCGGCTTCGCGGGACTCGCCGTGACGGTGGGCACACGAGTGTTCCGGAAGGCCGGGGCGTAACTACGCTGGCTGCATGGTCAATCTGACGCGCATCTACACCAGGACCGGCGACCGGGGCACGACGAACCTGGGCGACATGAGCCGGGTCACCAAGACCGACCCGCGGATCTCGGCGTACGCCGACGCCAACGAGGCGAACGCGGCCATCGGCACGGCGATCGCCCTCGGCAACCTCGACGAGGAGATCGTCAAGGTCCTCACCCGCGTCCAGAACGACCTCTTCGACGTGGGCGCGGACCTCTCCACGCCGGTCGCCGAGAACCCCGATTTCCCTCCCCTGCGGGTCGAGCAGTTCTACATCGACAAGCTGGAGGCGGACTGCGACCACTTCAACGAACAGCTGGAGAAGCTCCGCTCCTTCATCCTCCCCGGCGGCACCCCGGGCGCGGCCCTGCTCCACCAGGCCTGCACGGTGGTCCGGAGGGCGGAGCGCTCGACGTGGGCGGCCCTGGAGGTGCACGAGGAGGTAATGAACCCCCTGACGGCGACCTACCTGAACCGTCTGTCGGACCTGCTCTTCATCCTGGCAAGGACGGCAAACAAGGAGGCAGGGGACGTTCTCTGGGTCCCGGGAGGCGAACGCTGAGGACGCGTTCGGGAGCAGGGCAGCACACTTGGTCTTTGGGTCTTCAGGGGCGCGGGGAACTGCGCAGTCGTTTGGCTTTTGGCTTTTAGGGGCGCGGGGAACTGCGCGACCAGCCACGACGCACCCGCAGCTACCAACGCACCATCCCCCACCCCTCCCCCCGGCGGAGCCTCACCTCTTGGTGAGGCTCCGCGACTCCTCCCCCTCATCCACGTCCACCCCGGCAGGGGCCTTCTTGGGCCAGATCAGGTAAGTCAACGCGATCACCCCATGAATCCCCACGGCCCGCCAGGCCACATACCGCCAGCTCTCCAACGACCCCGTCCGCCCCGAATCCCCGACGTACCAGATGGCGACCTGCAACAACACGGTCGCAACCCCCGCAGCGACCACGGACCCCACCCACACCCTGCCCTCGTGCCGCGCCCGAGCCATCCCGTACCGCGGCGGCCCGACGGGCCGAGCCGCACCCCCGAACAGATGAGCCGCATGCCCGTCGAGCCACTTCACCGTCCGGTGGCCATGCCCCACGGTGTAACCGATGTACAGCGCGGCCAGCCCGTGCTTCCAGCTCGGCTCCGCCCCGTCCTTCAGGTCCATCGCGGTGACGACCAGCAGCACGACCTCCAGCAGCGGCTCGCACAACAGCAGGGCCAGCCCCGTACGGGGCATCTTGAACAGATAGCGGAAGGCGAGGCCCGCGGCCAGCAGCACCCAGAAGCCGACCTCGCACAGGACGATCAGCGTGACGATCACGACTCGCTCCTCTCGGTCACCCTTCCAGGCTCCCGTCGCCCCGAGCCCCGATCGTCGTCGCCAGTGACGAAACGGCACTGCATCCTTCGATGTAGCCGAGGACCGTCCCCGGGGATCAGGCGTCGGCCGAGCACTCCGTGTTGGATGGAGCCATGGCCGTACGACTCCCCCGCCCCCACCGAGACGACGTGCGCATCGCGGCCGCGGGACTGCTCGGCGGGCTCTTCCTGTACGCGGTCGGGCTGGGCACCCGGCCGGCCGACGAGCCGATCGTCCTGTGGTCCGACAGCCGGGCACTGCTGATCCCGCTCGTCGTGATGACGGGCTGCGAGCTGCTGCGCCGGACCATGCCGCGCACGGCCCTGCTCGTCGGCACGGTCGCGGTGATCGCGGACCTGTTCACACGAGGCAGCCTGGCCACCATCGTGATGTTCACCGACCTGGTGTACGCGGCGGTGCTGTACGGGCCGCCCGCTTCCGCCCGGCGCATTCCGTGGATCACCGGGCTGCTCACGGTGGCCGGGACGATCGCGCCCGTGGCGATCTGGCGTGAGCCGGAGGCCCTGCTGATCGGCGTGGGCGTCGGCGTCGTGGCGCTGGCGCCCGCCGCCACCGGCTGGATCGTCCGCAACCACCGCGACGCCGCCGAAGCCGCAAGGCTCCGCGCCGAACAGACGGCCCTGCTCGCCGAGATGGACCGCAGCCAGGCCGTCAGCGCCGAACGGGCGCGTATGGCACGGGAGTTGCACGACATGGTCGCCAACCACCTCTCCGCGATCGCCATCCACTCCACGGCCGCGCTCTCGCTCGACGACCCCGACACCTCGAAACAGGCCCTCGGCGTCATCCGCGAGAACAGTGTCGAGGGGCTCGCCGAGATGCGCCGCCTCATAGGCATCCTGCGCGACAGCAGCGGCGACACGGAGGCGGTCGCCGCACCCACCCTCGACGGACTCGGCGCGCTGGTGGACCAGGCCCGCGCCAACGGCCTCGACGTCGGCCTGGACTGCACGCACACCGCGCTCCCCGCCCCGGTCGAGCTGGCCGCCTACCGCATCGTGCAGGAGTGCCTGACCAACGCCCTCAAGCACGCCTCCCCCGGCCGGGTCACCGTCACCCTCGCCCAGCGCGACCACTCCCTCGACGTCCGGGTGACCAGCCCGTACGGCGGTGCCCGGGACGACGGCCCGCGCGCGCCCGGCTCGGGCGCCGGCCTGATAGGGATGCGCGAGCGGGTCGCCCTGCTGCACGGCACGTTCGAGGCGGGACCGGTCGGGGACCCGGACTCCGCCGACGGCAAGGCCTGGACCGTACGCGCCACCCTCCCGATCTCCGAAGGAGAAACCGAATGATCCGTGTGCTCGTCGCCGAGGACCAGTCCGCCGTACGCGCCGGTCTCGTCCTCATCCTGCGCAGCGCCCCCGACATCGAGGTGGTCGGCGAGGCCGCGGACGGCGAGCAGGCGGTGGCCCTGGCCCGGGAACTGCGGCCCGACCTCGTCCTGATGGACATTCAGATGCCCCGCCTCGACGGCGTTTCCGCCACCCGCCAGGTCGTCGCCGAGCGCCTCGCCGACGTGCTCGTACTGACCACGTTCGACCTGGACGAGTACGTCTTCGGCGCGCTGCGCGCGGGCGCCGCGGGCTTCCTGCTGAAGAACACCGAGGCGCGCCAACTCCTCGACGCGGTAAGGACGGTGGCGCGCGGCGAGGGCCTGATCGCGCCCGCGGTGACCCGCCGGCTGATCTCCGAGTTCGCGGCGAAGCCCGTACGTGAGCCGTCGGCCGATCCGTCCGTACTCGACTCGCTCACACGTCGGGAGCGCGAAGTGCTCTCCTGCCTCGGCGAGGGCCTGTCCAACGCGGAGATCGGCGTACGTCTCGACATGGCGGAGGCGACCGTGAAGACGCACGTCAGCCGCCTGCTGGGCAAGCTCGAACTGCGCAGCCGGGTCCAAGCGGCGGTCCTGGCACAGGAGTTGGGCGTGTAGCGGGCGGCCGGTGCGAGCGGCGGCGCACTTCGGCCGGCGCTTGTAACAAGTAGCCGCCCGACACCCCCGCAGTGGTCTGGACCTATTGACCTATGGTCCAGACCTTTCTATTGTCCTGCGCACCTCATCAAACTCCCCATAGGAGACGCGGATGCGCCTCAGACACAGACTCGGACAGAGAGCCGTGGCAGGGCTCACCACCCTGTTGTTGCCGTTCGCCGCCCTGGTCGGGCTCGCGAGCCCCGCCTCCGCCGCCACGTCGGCGACCGCCACCTACGCGAAGACCCAGGACTGGGGATCCGGCTTCGAAGGCAAGTGGACCGTCAAGAACACCGGCACCACGGCCATCAGTTCCTGGAACGTCGAGTGGGACTTCCCCTCGGGCACCGCGGTCACCTCCGCCTGGGACGCCGACGTCACGAACTCCGGCACCCACTGGACCGCCAAGAACAAGTCCTGGAACGGCGGCCTCGCCCCCGGCGCCTCCGTCTCCTTCGGCTTCAACGGCTCCGGCACCGGCTCTCCCGCCAACTGCAAGCTGAACGGCGGAAGTTGTGACGGCGGCAGTGTGCCAGGCGACGCCGCCCCCTCGGCTCCCGGCACCCCCACGGCCTCCGACATCACCAACACCTCGGTGAAGCTGTCCTGGAGCGCGGCCACCGACGACAAGGGCATCAAGAACTACGACGTCCTGCGCGACGGTGCGAAGGTCGCCACCGTCACGACCACCTCGTACACGAACACCGGTCTGACCGCCGGCACCGACTACTCCTACACCGTCCAGGCCCGTGACACCGCCGACCAGACCGGTCCGGCGAGCGGAGCGGTCGCCGTGCGCACCACCGGCGGCACCACCGACCCGCCCACCGGCGACAAGGTCAAGCTCGGCTACTTCACCGAGTGGGGCGTCTACGGCCGCAACTACAACGTCAAGAACCTGGTGACCTCCGGCTCCGCGTCGAAGATCACGCACATCAACTACGCGTTCGGCAACGTCAAGGACGGCAAGTGCGTCGTCGACGACACCTACGCCGCCTACGACAAGGCGTACACCGCCGACCAGTCCGTCAGCGGCACCGCCGACACCTGGGACCAGCCGCTGCGCGGCAACTTCAACCAGCTCCGCCAACTGAAGGCCAAGTACCCGCACATCAAGGTGCTGTACTCCTTCGGCGGCTGGACCTACTCCGGCGGCTTCACGCAGGCCGCCGCCAACCCGGCCGCGTTCGCCGCCTCCTGCAAGTCGGTTGTCGAGGACCCGCGCTGGGCCGACGTCTTCGACGGCATCGACATCGACTGGGAGTACCCGAACGCCTGCGGCCTGACCTGCGACACGTCCGGCTTCAGCTCGTTCAGGACGCTCAGCCAGGCGCTGCGCACCGAGTTCGGCCCCAACTACCTGGTCACCGCGGCCATCACCGCCGACGGCTCCTCCGGCGGCAAGATCGACGCGGCCGACTACGGCGGCGCCTCCGCGTCGCTCGACTGGTACAACGTGATGACGTACGACTACTTCGGCGCCTTCGACGCGGACGGTCCGACCGCCCCGCACTCGCCGCTGACCTCGTACGCGGGCATCCCGGCGGCCGGCTTCAACTCGGCCGACGCGATCGCCAAGCTCAAGGCCAAGGGCGTACCCGCGAAGAAGCTGCTGCTCGGGATCGGGTTCTACGGCCGCGGCTGGACCGGCGTCACGCAGTCCACTCCCGGCGGCTCGGCGACCGGCGCGGCACCCGGCACGTACGAGGCGGGAATCGAGGACTACAAGGTCCTCAAGAACTCCTGCCCGGCCACCGGCACCATCGCCGGCACGGCCTACGCCTACTGCGGCAACAACTGGTGGAGCTACGACACCCCGGCCACCATCGGCTCGAAGATGACCTGGGCCAAGAACCAGGGCCTGGGCGGCGCGTTCTTCTGGGAGTTCAGCGGCGACACCAGCAACGGAGAGCTGGTGAGCGCGATCAACGGCGGCCTGAACTAGCCACCGTCAGTACCAAGAGCTAGAGCTAGACATCAAGCGACATTGACGCTCCCCCAGACTTCGTCCGGGGGGACCCCCAACCAACGAGTGAACGTGGCTACGCCACGTTCACTCGTTGTCCGGGCGGGGCTGCTTCGAGCCACGCGAGAAACCCGGTCAGCGCGTCCTCGCTCATGGCCAGCTCAAGGCGCGTACCGCGATGGACGCAGGCGAGGATGATCTGGTCGGCGAGCAGCGCAAGCTCCTCCTCGCCGTCCGGGGTGCGGCGGCCGGCCACCTCGATCGCCGAACGCTCAAGGACACGGCGCGGGCGGGGAGCGTACGAGAAGATGCGGAACCACTCGATGCGGTCGCCGTTGTAGCGGGCGATGCCGTAACCCCAGCCTTTGCCGCTGGTGTCGCTCTTCTCCGGAGCGTCCCAGCGGAGGCTGCAGTCGAACGTACCGCCGGAGCGCTGGATCAGTCGGCGGCGCAGATGGAACACGAAGAGTGCCACCGCCACCAGCACGACTACCAACCCGCACACAGTCAGAGCGAGGACCATCGACACCGACCTCCTCGTCTCCTAGGTAACGGAAAGGAAAAAAGCACCCGCATCGCCTCAGCCGCGACCCGGTCCGGAGCAAGCTCCGGTCCTGGCCGCGGCTGAGTCACATCTCGTCGCGCGCTGGTTTCAGTGCGTCGACGCCGCTCGCAGACGGACGTCCGCGCGACGCTCGGCGGAGGCATCGCCCTCCGCCTTCGCGCGCTCGAGCTCCCGCTCCGCACGCTGGACATCGATCTCGTCCGACAGCTCGGCGATCTCGGCCAGCAGCGACAGCTTGTTGTCCGCGAACGAGATGAAACCGCCGTGCACCGCGGCGACGACAGTTCCACCATCACTCGTACGGATGGTCACCGGGCCCGACTCCAGCACACCGAGCAGCGGCTGGTGGCCGGGCATGACGCCGATGTCGCCGGACGCGGTACGCGCGACGACCAGGGTGGCCTCGCCGGACCAGACACTGCGGTCCGCGGCGACGAGCTCGACGTGCAGCTCAGCAGCCAAGGTGGGCTCCTCGGGTCACCACCCGGCTTTTGCCGCCGGGTGTTGGGTCTAAGTCTAGTAGGGCGCCGAGTACGGAAGTGCCGGGCCCCGCCCCGCCTCTCGGCCGGGGGTCCGGGGGTTGCCCCCGGGAGATGCTGCGTGGGCGTACGAAGAGGGGCGGGACGCACCCGCCCCTCTTCGTGAAGCAGTGCTCGATCAGAAGCGCTGGTTCAGGAGACGCCGAGCTCCTTGGCCTTGGCCTTGAGGTCCTCCAGGCCACCGCACATGAAGAACGCCTGCTCCGGGAAGTGGTCGTACTCGCCGTCGCAGATCGAGTTGAAGGCCGCGATCGACTCCTCCAGCGGAACGTCCGAACCGTCCACGCCGGTGAACTGCTTGGCGGCGTGGGTGTTCTGGGACAGGAAGCGCTCCACGCGACGGGCACGGTGGACGACGAGCTTGTCCTCCTCGCCGAGCTCGTCGATACCGAGGATCGCGATGATGTCCTGGAGGTCCTTGTTCTTCTGCAGGATCGTCTTGACGCGCATGGCGGCGTCGTAGTGGTCCTGCGCGATGTACCGCGGGTCCAGGATGCGGGACGTGGAGTCCAGCGGGTCCACGGCCGGGTAGATGCCCTTCTCGGAGATCGGACGGGAGAGAACCGTCGTCGCGTCGAGGTGGGCGAACGTGGTGGCCGGGGCCGGGTCGGTCAGGTCGTCCGCGGGGACGTAGATCGCCTGCATCGAGGTGATCGAGTGACCACGCGTCGAGGTGATGCGCTCCTGGAGGAGGCCCATCTCGTCGGCCAGGGTCGGCTGGTAACCCACCGCGGAGGGCATACGGCCGAGCAGGGTCGAGACCTCGGAACCGGCCTGGGTGAAGCGGAAGATGTTGTCGATGAAGAACAGCACGTCCTGCTTCTGCACATCGCGGAAGTACTCCGCCATGGTCAGACCGGCGAGGGCCACGCGCAGACGGGTGCCCGGGGGCTCGTCCATCTGACCGAAGACAAGGGCGGTCTTGTCGAGAACGCCGCTCTCTTCCATCTCCGCGATGAGGTCGTTGCCCTCACGGGTGCGCTCACCGACGCCCGCGAAGACGGAGACGCCCTCGTGGAGGTTGGCGACACGCATGATCATTTCCTGGATCAGCACGGTCTTGCCGACACCGGCACCACCGAACAGACCGATCTTGCCGCCCTTGACGTACGGGGTGAGAAGGTCGACGACCTTCAGGCCCGTCTCGAACATCTCGGTCTTCGACTCAAGCTGGTCGAACGCGGGGGCCTTGCGGTGGATGGTCCAGCGCTCGCCCTCGTACTTCTCGTCGGTGTTCAGGACCTCGCCGAGGGTGTTGAACACCTTGCCCTTGGTGAAGTCACCGACCGGGACGCTGATGCCCGAGCCCGTGTCGGTCACCGCGGCCTGGCGGACCAGACCGTCGGTGGGCTGCATCGAGATCGTGCGGACCAGGCCGTCACCCAGGTGCTGGGCGACCTCCAGGGTCAGAATCTTCTTCTCGCCGGCGTTGGCCGGGTCGGCCACCTCGACGTGAAGGGCGTTGTAGATCTCCGGCATGGCGTCGACGGGGAATTCCACGTCGACGACCGGGCCGATGACCCGGGCGACGCGGCCCGTGGCAACGGCCGTCTCAACTGTCGTCGTCATTTACCTGTCACTCCCCGCGGTCGCGTCGGCCAGGGCTGCGGTGCCACCGACGATCTCGCTGATTTCCTGGGTGATTTCGGCCTGGCGGGCCGCGTTGGCAAGTCGGGAGAGTGAAGTGATCAGGTCTCCCGCGTTGTCGGTCGCCGACTTCATCGCGCGGCGGGTGGCCGCGTGCTTGGAGGCGGCCGACTGGAGCAGCGCGTTGTAGATACGGCTCTCGACGTACCGGGGCAGAAGGGCGTCGAGGACGTCCTCCGCCGACGGCTCGAAGTCGTACAGCGGAAGGATCTCGCCCTTGGACGTGGACTCCTCCGCGACCTCTTCGAGGCTGAGCGGCAGCAGTCGGCTGTCGACCGCCGTCTGCGTCATCATCGAGACGAACTCGGTGTAGACGATGTGGAGTTCGTCCACGCCGCCGTCCGCCGTCTCCTTCTCGATGGCCTCGATCAGCGGAACGGCGACCTTCTTGGCGTCCGCGTACGTGGGCTCGTCGGTGAAGCCCGACCACGACTCCGAGACCTTGCGCTCCCGGAAGTTGTAGTGGGCCAGACCGCGGCGGCCGACGATGTACGTGTCGACCTCCTTGCCCTCGGCCTCAAGACGCGCGGTCAGCTGCTCCGCCGCCTTGATGGCGTTGGAGTTGAACGCGCCGGCGAGGCCGCGGTCGCTCGACAGGAGCAGCACAGCGGAACGCGTCGGCGCCTCGGCCTCGGTGGTCAGCGGGTGCTGGGTGTTCGAGCCCGTGCCGACCGCCGTGACCGCCCGGGTGAGCTCGGTCGCGTACGGCGTGGAGGCCGCCACCTTGCGCTGCGCCTTGACGACGCGCGAGGCGGCGATCATCTCCATCGCCTTGGTGATCTTCTTGGTCGCGGTGACGGATTTGATGCGACGCTTGTAGACCCGGAGCTGGGCTCCCATGAGTCAGGTCCCTTCCGTCGTCACTTGCCCGCAGCGGCAGGGGTGTCCTCGCCGAGCAGCTTGCCGTCCGACGTCTCGAACTGCTTCTTGAAGTCCGCGATCGCGTCGGCGATGGCCTGCAGGGTGTCGTCCGACATCTTGCCGCCCTCCTTGATGGAGGTCATGAGGCCCTGCTCCTTGCGGTGCAGGTACTCCAGGAGCTCCTTCTCGAAGCGGCGGACGTCGTTCACCGGCACCTCGTCCATCTTGCCGGTGGTGCCGGCCCAGATGGAGACGACCTGGTCCTCGGTGGCCATCGGCTGGTACTGAGCCTGCTTGAGCAGCTCGACCATCCGCTGACCGCGCTCCAGCTGCGACTTCGACGCGGCGTCCAGGTCGGAACCGAAGGCGGCGAACGCCTCCAGCTCACGGAACTGGGCGAGGTCCACGCGCAGTCGGCCGGACACCTGGCGCATCGCCTTGTGCTGCGCGCTGCCACCGACTCGGGAGACGGAGATACCGACGTTCAGCGCGGGGCGCTGACCGGCGTTGAACAGGTCCGACTCCAGGAAGCACTGGCCGTCGGTGATGGAGATGACGTTGGTCGGGATGAACGCCGAGACGTCGTTGGCCTTCGTCTCGACGATCGGCAGACCGGTCATCGAGCCCGCGCCCATCTCGTCGGAGAGCTTCGCGCAGCGCTCCAGCAGACGGGAGTGCAGGTAGAAGACGTCACCGGGGTAGGCCTCGCGCCCCGGCGGACGGCGGAGCAGCAGGGACACGGCGCGGTAGGCGTCGGCCTGCTTCGAGAGGTCGTCGAAGATGATGAGGACGTGCTTGCCCTCGTACATCCACTGCTGGCCGATGGCCGAACCGGTGTACGGCGCAAGGTACTTGAAGCCGGCCGGGTCGGACGCCGGGGCGGCGACGATGGTCGTGTACTCCAGCGCGCCGGCCTCTTCGAGGGCGCCACGCACGGAGGCGATGGTCGAGCCCTTCTGGCCGATGGCGACGTACACGCAGCGGACCTGCTTGTTCGGGTCGCCGGTGCGCCAGTTGTCGCGCTGGTTGATGATCGTGTCGACGGCCAGGGCGGTCTTGCCGGTCTGGCGGTCACCGATGATCAGCTGACGCTGGCCACGGCCGATCGGGGTCATCGCGTCGACGGCCTTGTAGCCGGTCTCCATCGGCTCGTGCACCGACTTACGGGCCATGACGCCCGGGGCCTGCAGCTCGAGGGCGCGGCGGCCGGACGTCTCGATCTCGCCGAGACCGTCGATCGGGGTGCCGAGCGGGTCGACAACGCGGCCGAGGTAGCCCTCGCCGACGGCCACGGACAGGACCTCGCCGGTACGGGTGACCGGCTGCCCCTCCTCGATGCCGCTGAACTCACCGAGGACGATGGCGCCGATCTCGCGCTCTTCCAGGTTGAGCGCGAGGCCGAGGGTGCCGTCCTCGAACTTCAGCAGTTCGTTGGCCATGGCCGAGGGAAGGCCCTCGACCTTCGCGATGCCGTCGCCGGCAAGGGTGACCGTACCGACCTCCTCGCGCGAGGCCGCGTCCGGCTTGTACGACTGGACAAAGTTCTCCAGCGCATCCCGGATCTCCTCCGGCCGGATCGTGAGCTCCGCCATCTGGGTTCCCTGCTCTCCTTGTTGGGCCCGAAGTTTTCTTGGGGGGTCTGGGGTCAGCCCCCAGGAATCCTCTGCACGGCCCAACCAGGGCCGTATTACCGCGTGTAACTGTTTACGTACGTGTATTGAGTTGCTGTCGCTAGCTCGCCATGCGGCGGCCGACGTCCTCCAGCCGGTCCGCGATGGAGCCGTTGATGACCTCGTCGCCGACCTGCACCCGGATCCCGCCGAGGACCTCGGGGTCCACGTCGAGGTTGAGGTGCATCTGGCGGCCGTAGAGCTTCGCGAGGGCGGCACCCAGGCGCTGCTTCTGCGGGTCGCTCAGCGGAACCGCCGAGGTGACGACGGCGACCATGCGGCTACGACGCTCGGCGGCGAGCTTGGACAGGGACTCGAGTCCCGACTCCAGGCTACGTCCCCGGGGCGCGGTCACAAGGCGCGTGACCAGACGCTCGGTCGTCGCCCTGGCCCGGCCGCCGAGCAGGCTGCGCAGCAGCTCGCTCTTGGCCGCGGTCGTGGCGCCGCGGTCGGTCAGTGCGGCACGCAGCCCGGTGTTCGAAGAGACGATCCGGCCGAACCGGAACAGCTCGTCCTCGACCTCGTCGAGCGTGCCCGCCTGCTGCGCCGCCGTGAGGTCGGCGGTGTCGGCCAGCTCCTCGATGGAGTCGACCAGGTCACGGGAGCGCGACCAGCGGGAGCGCACCAGACCGGCCACCAGATCGGCGGTCGGACCGCCGACCTGGCCGCCGAACAGACGCCCGGCCAGTTCGGCCTTCGCCTCTCCGGCCTGCGCCGGGTCGGTGAGGACCCGACGCAGTGACACCTCGCGGTCGAGCAGCGCGGTGACGGCGGCCAGCTCGTCGGCGAGCAGCGTCGCGTCCACGGACGTGTTGTCCGTCAGCGCGTCGAGACGCTCTCGTGCGGCGGCCAGGGCCTCGCGGCTCGCTCCGTTCATCGCGACGCCTCGGCCTTCGAAGCGGACTCGTCGAGACCGTCGAGGAACCGGTCGATCGTGCGGCTCTGCCGGGCGTGGTCCTCGAGGGACTCGCCGACGAGCTTGCCGGCCAGTTCGGTGGCCAGCTGGCCCACGTCCTGGCGCAGCGCCGACGACGCGGCCTTGCGGTCCGCCGCGATCTGCGAGTGACCGGCGGCGATGATCTCCTCGCGCTGCCGCTGGCCTTCCGCACGCATCTCGGCGATGAGCGTGGCGCCCTGCTCCTGCGCCTCCTGGCGCAGACGCGCGGCCTCGTGCCGAGCCTCGGCGAGCTGAGCCTTGTACTGCTCCAGCACGCTCTGGGCCTCGACCTTCATGGCGTCGGCCTCTTCGATACCGCCTTCGATCGCCGCGCGGCGCTCTTCCAGAACCTTGTTGATGTTCGGGAGGAGCTTCTTCCAGAAGAAGAAGAACACGATGGCGAAGGCGATGGTGCCGACAAGCAGCTCGGGGCCCGGCGGGACAAGCGGGTTCTGCTTCTCCTCGGCCGCCAGCTGTACCAGGTTGGCGATCACATCAGTGCCTTTCCTTGAAAGGTTTCGATCGTCGATGCGTCGGTCTAGTAGACGAACGGCATGACGATGCCGATGAGGGCGAGCGCCTCACAGAACGCGAAACCGAGGATCTGGTTGGCACGGATCAGGCCGGCCGCTTCGGGCTGGCGGGCCAGCGCCTGGGTGCCGTTGCCGAAGATGATGCCGACGCCGACGCCGGGGCCGATGGCGGCGAGGCCGTAACCGATGGAACCGATGTTGCCTTCGACAGCGGCGAGGGTCTCAAGGGCAGCCATGCTGATTCTTCCTTCTCTTTCATGGACCGGCGGGGGTTGGCCACCGGACGTTCTGGGGCTGAGGGGAGGGGCGGCTCAGTGGTGCTCTGCGAGAGCGCCCTGAACGTAGGTGCAGGCCAGCAGCACGAACACGTACGCCTGGACGGCCTGGACGAAGAGCTCGAAACCGACCATGGCCACGGCCATCACGAAGGACACACCGGCGGCCGGAACCATCCAGCTGTTGAGCAGGTACCAGGAGGCGACCGTGAACATGACCAGCATCAGGTGACCGGCGAACATGTTGGCGAACAGTCGCACCGCGTGCGTGAAGGGGCGGACCAGCAGGTTCGAGAAGAACTCGATGACCATGACCAGCGGCAGGACCGGGCCGAGCGACTTGTCGTAGCCGGTGACGTTCTTGAAGAAGCCCACGAAGCCGTGCTTCTTGAAGGTCAGCGAGACCCACACCACGTAGACGATGGCGGCCAGCACCATCGGGTAGGCGATGACCGAGGACACCGGGAACTGTGCCAGCGGAATCACGGACCAGATGTTCATGATCCAGATGAAGAAGAACAGCGAGACCATGAAGGGGACGAACTTCTCCCCCTCCTTCTTGCCGATGGTCTCGTAGACGATTCCGCGGCGTACGAAGTCGTAGCCCGCCTCGCCGATCATCTGCAGCTTGCCCGGGACCACCTTCGCCTTGCCGAAGGCAAGCGTGAAGAAGGTGATGACAAGGAGCGTGGTGATGAGCGCGAGCAGCATCACCTTGTTGAACTCGAACCCACCGACCTCGACGATCGGCTTGAAAAGGAACGACTGCAGGCCCGGTGCCGGGAAGCCGCAGCCGTTGTCGGACATGATCCGACAGTTCCACTCAAAGGCGAGCTGGGTCTGGTCAGCACTCACCACGGGCTCCTTCGGCGTGACGCATGGGTACGGCAACCTCGTTGTGTCGGCGCGGCGCGCAGCCACGGTTCGGCACTGGACTGGTGTTACGGATGTGGGGGCGGCTGGAGGGCATCGAGCCTCGCGCTGGGGCAGGCGTCAGCTCACATGCCCGCGCCCGCGATGCCGCAGTTGGCACCGGACGATAGCAGGATCTCCCACCCGCGCTTATCCCGGCCCTACCCCTCACGACGAGTGCCCCGTCTTTTCGGGCTTGTCGCCCTTCGAGGAGTCGGGTTCGACATAGAGGATCTTGGCCTTCATGTGGGCACGCGCCTGGGCGCCGATCCACGCGAGCGTGGTGGCGACCAGCGTGATCGCGAAAGCCTTGGGGTTGAACAGCGTCGTGTTCTTGAAGGCGGCGACGAAGATGAACAGCAGCAGAATCTGTGCCGTATAGAGCATCAGACCCATCGCCTGGAAAAGGTGCGGAAGCGATTTGGCGGTGCGCTGCAGGACGTACAGCCCGATGCCCATGAAGAGGATCACGACCAGCGTCGCGAAGCCCGCCCCGATCGCTCCCTTGCCGCCGGCGACCACACCGCTGACGACGGCGGCAATCGCGCCGACGGCAGCTGTGGGCACAGCGGCCTGGAGAAGGATCCGGACGTCATTGGACGGCATGGCGGCAACTCCGCTTGCTCAAAGGGGCAGGTGTCGTCATGGACGAGCGTAGTCCCGGACAGAGAGAGAACCTCACCGCCGATGGACCGTCGCACTGCGGTCCTTCGGCTCTGTCCCGGGTTCTCGTGAACCGTATCACAAACTATTTGATGAGGTCTTTACCTGGTTGGTGTGCTCGGCGTCACACATGAGAGTGAAACTGCACGCCTGTGCACTCGAGCGACCAAATTGTTTGGTATTGGGGCGGTTTACCGACGCCGTCGCTGCGCCGCTTCTTGCACGATCCTTACCTCGCGTCAGCGGGACGTTCCGGCTTTGCGCTCGTCCAGGAGACGCGAACGGGGTCCAACAGCCGTCGCCCCATTGACTCCTGAGACACCGGCGACAACCGGAGTGCGGCGTTCCTCACGTTCGCCGTCGACGCCGTCGCAGTCGTCGGCGCGATCGCCGACGCCGGCTCCGACGGGTGCCCCGTCGTTCGTCCCGTCACCCGTGGCGTAGGCGACCTCGGTCGAGGCCTCCGCCGACAGCTCCACGGCCCTGCGGCGACGGTAGCGCGGCGGCACGAAGTGTTCGGCCCAGCGCGGGGCGCGCGGTGTGAAGCGCGGCAGCAGGAGCAGGACCAGGCCCACCGCGCTGAGCGCCATGATGCCGAGCACGATCCACATGGCCCCGGAGTTCACCGAGTAGGCCAGGGCTCCGAAGGCGATGAGCGCCGACCAGAAGTACATGATGAGCACGGCCCGGCTGTGCGAGTGGCCGATCTCAAGGAGACGGTGGTGCAGGTGGCCGCGGTCGGCGGCGAACGGCGACTGACCGCGCCAGGTGCGCCGCACGATGGCGAGCACCAGGTCGGCCGCCGGGACCGCGATGATCGTCAGCGGCAGCAGCAGCGGGATGTAGACCGGCACCGTCTGGTGCACGGCCTCCTTCTCGGACCCGGCGAAGAGGTTCATCGCGTCCGGGTCGACCTGCCCGGTGATGGAGATCGCACCGGCCGCCAGTACCAGGCCGATGAGCATCGAGCCCGAGTCGCCCATGAAGATCCGCGCGGGATGCATGTTGTGCGGCAGGAAGCCGAGACACATGCCCATGAGGAGCGCGGAGAAGAGGGTGGCGGGGGCGGCGGACTCAAGCCCGTAGCCGTACCAGATGCGGTAGCCGTACATGAAGAACGCGGCGGACGCGATGCACACCATGCCGGCGGCGAGACCGTCGAGGCCGTCGGCGAAGTTCACGGCGTTGATGGTGATCACGACGAGCGCGACGGTCAGCAGCGTGCCCTGCCACTGGGTCAGGGAGACCGAGCCGACGCCGGGGATCGGCAGCCACAGGATCGTCAGACCCTGCATGACCATGACGCCCGCGGCGATCATCTGGCCGCCGAGCTTGATGAGGGCGTCGATCTCGAACTTGTCGTCCAGGACGCCGATCAGCCAGATCAGGGCCGCGCCGGAGAGCAGGGCCCGCGGCTCGTTGGAGTTCTCGAAGACCTCACTGAGGTTCGTCAGGTGGTCGGCGACCAGCAGGCCGGCGCACAGCCCGAAGAACATCGCGATGCCGCCGAGGCGCGGTGTGGGTTCCCGGTGCACGTCACGTGCCCGGATCTCCGGCATCGCTCCGGCCACGATCGCGAACTTCCGCACCGGCCCGGTCAGCAGGTACGTCACCGCGGCCGTGATGCAGAGCGTCAGGAGGTATTCACGCACAGGCTTCCCCACAGATCTCGCTGGCCATCTCAGCCCCACACCCTAGCTTCGTGCGCATACGGTTGGGGACTTCCGGGTAGAGCCGATGGTTGCACGAGTGGCTGTGCACCGGTGATCGGCTACCCCTCAGTGGGCGGGATAGGGCGGAAATCTTCCGGTCAGATCCCGCACTTCTTCACGCACTCCACGCCCGGCGGACTCGTCCCGCAGGGCCGTCGCGAACAGCACCGCGATACGCGCGGTCTCGGCCTCGCCCATCCCCTGGGTGGTGAGGGCGGACGTACCCAGACGCAGCCCTCGCACGTCGGGATGGGGCAGGGCACAGGTGTCGAGGACCATTCCGGCCGCGGCGAGACGCCCGCGGGCGGTGCGGCCGTCCACCCCGAGCGGTGCCGGGTCGACGGTGAGCAGATGGGTGTCGGTGCCGCCGGTGGTGACCGCGAGCCCCTCGGCGGCCAGGCCCTGCGCCAGTACGCGCGCATTCGCCACCACCTGATGGGCGTACGCGGTGAACGCCGGTGTTGCCGCCTCACCGAACGCGACGGCCTTGGCGGCGATGGTGTGCATCTGCGCGCCGCCCTGTGTGAAGGGGAACACCGCCCGGTCCACCCGCTCGGCCAGTTCGCTCCCGCACAGCAGCATGCCGCCGCGCGGGCCGCGCAGAACCTTGTGCGTGGTCGCGCACACGACATCCGCGTAGGGGACCGGACTGGGCGCCGCTCCCCCGGCGACGAGCCCGATGGGATGGGCGGCGTCCGCGATGAGATAGGCGCCGACCTCGTCCGCGACCTCGCGGAACGCGGCGTAGTCGATGTGGCGGGGATACGAGATCGATCCGCACACGATGGCCTTCGGCCGGTGCGTACGGGCCAGGGTGCGCACCTGCTCGTGGTCGATGAGCCCGCTCTCGGGGTCGACGCCGTACCCGACGAAGTCGAACCAGCGGCCGGAGAAGTTCGCGGGCGACCCGTGCGTGAGGTGGCCTCCGTGCGGCAGACCCATCGCGAGGACGGTGTCTCCCGGACGCAGCAGGGCGGCGTACGCGGCCAGGACGGCCGAACTCCCGGAGTGGGACTGCACGTTGGCGTGATCGGCGCCGAACAGGGCCTTGGCGCGCTCCACGGCGATGCGCTCGGCCACGTCGACGATCTCGCAGCCGCCGTGGTGCCGGGCACCGGGATATCCCTCGGCGTACTTGTTCGCGAGCGGCGAGCCCAGCGCCGCCAGCACGGCCGGCGAGGTGAAGTTCTCGGCGGCGATGAGCTGCAGCGTCGTCGACTGCCGCTCCAACTCCCCGAGCAGGATCTCGGCCAGCTCAGGATCCTGCCGGCCGAGCACGTCGACCGACAGCGGACCTTCAAGCGTGTGTGCGACCGGCATGGCGGACTCCGGACCTCGACAGGGGAACGCTAAGTCCAATGTAGAACCGTGACCCCACCCGCGCCCGGTGTTACGCCCGAGCGGGGCCCCTCCTTCACGCGCCTCTCGCACCGCTCGGCCCTGGCGGGCCTCCCGGCGGAGCCGCTCATGTCACCGCGAGCCGCTGCGCCGGACTCCGTCCGCCGGTGTTCGGCCCCGGGTCGGATCAGGTGCGCGCGGGCACACCCGTCAGCGCCGTGACCACCGGATCAAGCGCCGGGTTGATCTCGACCGATCCCCGACGCGCCTCTCGCACCGCTCGGCCCTGGCGGGCCTCTCGGGCTTCGAGCCGCTGCGCCGGACTCCGTCCGCCGGTGTTCGGCCCCGGGTCGGATCAGGTGCGCGCGGGCACACCCGTCAGCGCCGTGACCACCGGATCAAGCGCCTGGTTGATCTCATCCCCCACCGAGCGGAAGAACGGGAGCGGGGCGCCGTACGGGTCGTACACCTCGTCCGCCTCTGCTGTGGGGGCCAGGAGCCACCCGCGTAGAGCCGCTGCCGCGCGGACCAGGGCTCGGGCGCGTTCGACCATGCCGTCGTCCAGGGGAGGGAGGGTGGCGGGGTCTATGGCGCGGACCAGGCGGGTGAACTCCTTCAGGGTGAAGGTGCGCAGGCCCGCCGAGTGGCCCATGGAGATGACCTGGGCGCGGTGGTCGCGGGTGGCCGTGAGGACGAGGTCGGCCCTGATGACGTGCTCGTCCAGCAGCTCACGGCCGACGAAGCCGGAGGCGTCCGCGCCGAAGTCCGCGAGGACCGCCTCCGCGTTGGCCTCCATGGGTGCGCCCTCGTGGCCCCAGGTGCCGGCGCTCTCCACGATCAGGCCGCCCCACAGGGGGTCGCCGAGCCGGTCCGCCAGGGCATGACGGGTCAGCCGCTCGGTGATCGGCGAGCGGCACACATTGCCGGTGCTGACGTGGAGGATGCGAAAAGAGGAGTCCCCCGAGGCCCCGTCGCCGTAAGCCCCCGTGTACCCCGTCCCCGTACCTATGCCACGCCCCGCGTCAGGGGCTGTCAATTCGCCACCTCGAGGTCGGGTACGACCTTTCGCAGCTCCTCGGCGGACAGGGCTCCCGCCCGCAGGAGCACCGGCACCTTGCCCGTGACGTCGACGATCGACGACGGGACGTTGCCGGGGGTCGGCCCGCCGTCCAGGTAGACGGAGACGGAGTCGCCGAGCATCTCCTGCGCGGCGTCACAGTCCTCGGGGGCCGGGTGGCCGGTCAGGTTCGCGGAGGAGACGGCCAGCGGACCGACCTCGGTCAGCAGCTCGATGGCGACCGGGTGCAGCGGCATACGTACGGCGACCGTGCCACGGGTGTCCCCCAGGTCCCACTGGAGGGACGGCTGGTGCTTGGCGACGAGCGTGAGCGCGCCCGGCCAGAACGCGTCGACGAGCTCCCACGCCATCTCGGAGAAGTCGGTGACCAGGCCGTGCAGCGTGTTCGGGGAGCCGATGAGGACGGGCGTGGGCATGTTCCGGCCGCGGCCCTTGGCCTCCAGCAGGTCGGTCACGGCCTCCGAGCTGAACGCGTCGGCGCCGATCCCGTACACGGTGTCGGTCGGCAGCACCACGAGCTCGCCGCGGCGGACGGCGGACGCGGCCTCGCGCAGACCCGTCGAGCGGTCGGTCGCGTCGTTGGTGTCGTATCGCCGTGCCATATCAGCAAGCCTCCTCGAACACGCGGGCCCCGTTGGCCGCGCATCTAACGTTTTCCACGTCGTCCACGCAAGAAGTCGCCGCTGTCATGGCGTCGCCCTGCGGGCGGTCGCGAACCGCGGCCGGTTGTTGAGGTCGGGATGGTCCGCGGCGTCGGCCCAGCCCCGCTCCTCGGTGAAGATCCACGGCACCTGCCCGCCCTGGGTGTCGGCGTGCTCGATGACGACGACACCGCCGGGCCGCAGCAGCCGGTGCGCGGTGCGCTCCAGACCGCGGATGAGGTCGAGGCCGTCCTCCCCCGAGAACAGGGCGAGTTCGGGATCGTAGTCCCGGGCCTCCGGAGCGACGTACTCCCATTCGGTCAGCGGGATGTACGGCGGGTTGGAGATGACGAGGTCGACCTGGCCGTCGAGGTCGCGGAACGCGTCCAGGGCGTTGCCCTGCCGCAGGTCGACCCTGGATCCCTCGACGTTCTTACGGGTCCACCGCAGGGCGTCCTCGGACAGTTCGACGGCGTGGACGCGCGAGCGCGGCACCTCCTGCGCGAGGGCGAGCGCGATCGCGCCCGAGCCGGTGCACAGGTCGACGATCAGCGGCTCGACGACGTCCATCGCGCGTACGGCGTCTATGGCCCAGCCGACCACGGACTCCGTCTCGGGCCGGGGCACGAACACGCCCGGCCCGACCTGGAGTTCCAGATAGCGGAAGTAGGCCCGTCCGGTGATGTGCTGGAGCGGCTCGCGGGCCTCGCGGCGCGCGATCACCTCCCAGTACCGGGCGTCGAAGTCCGCGTCCTTGACGGTGTGCAGCTCGCCCCGCTTCACGCCGTGCACGAACGCGGCGAGTTCCTCGGCGTCGTTGCGCGGCGAGGGCACGCCGGCGTCGGCCAGCCGCTGGGTGGCCTGGGCCACTTCCGCGAGCAGCACGCCGCGGGGGTTTGGGGGTCGCCCCCCAAGATGTTGCTGCACGCTGGTCCTCCGGGAGCTGTGCTGTTGTCCGTCGAGCGGATGTGTACTGCGCTGTACTTGTACGTGCCTTACGCCGCGGCGAGCTTGGCGGCCGAGTCCGCGTCGACGCACGCCTGGATCACCGCGTCCAGATCACCGTCGAGCACCTGGTCCAAGTTGTACGCCTTGAAGCCGACCCGGTGGTCCGAGATGCGGTTCTCCGGGAAGTTGTACGTACGGATCTTCTCGGAGCGGTCGACGGTACGGACCTGGCTGCGGCGGGCGTCCGCGGCCTTGCTCTCCGCCTCCTCCTGTGCCGCGGCCAGCAGCCTGGAGCGCAGGATACGCATCGCCTGCTCCTTGTTCTGCAGCTGGCTCTTCTCGTTCTGGCAGGAGGCGACGACTCCGGTGGGAATGTGCGTGATGCGCACGGCGGAGTCGGTCGTGTTGACGGACTGGCCGCCGGGCCCGGAGGAGCGGTAGACGTCGATCCGCAGGTCGTTCGCGAGGATCTCGACGTCGACCTCCTCGGCCTCGGGCGTGACCAGCACACCGGCGGCGGAGGTGTGGATGCGGCCCTGCGACTCGGTCGAGGGCACCCGCTGCACGCGGTGCACCCCGCCCTCGTACTTCATCCGGGCCCAGACACCCTGGCCGGGCTCGGTGGCGCCCTGGCCGCCCTTGGTCTTCACGGCGACCTGGACGTCCTTGTAGCCGCCCAGCTCGGACTCGGTGGAGTCGATGATCTCGGTCTTCCAGCCGACGCGCTCGGCATACCGGAGATACATGCGCAGCAGGTCACCGGCGAACAGGGCCGACTCGTCGCCGCCCGCGCCCGCCTTGATCTCCAGGATGACGTCCTTGTCGTCGCTGGGGTCGCGCGGGACGAGGAGCAGCCGGAGCTTCTCCGTCAGTTCCTCGCGCTGCTTCTCCAGCTCCTTGACCTCGGCCGCGAAGTCCGGGTCGTCGGCGACGAACTCCTTCGCCGTCTCGATGTCGTCCCCGGTCTGCTTCCAGGAGCGGTACGTCGCGACGATCGGGGTGAGCTCGGCGTAGCGCTTGTTGAGCTTGCGCGCGTTGGCCTGGTCGGCGTGGACCGACGGGTCAGCGAGCTTCTTCTCCAGATCGGCGTGCTCGCCGATCAGTTCCTCGACCGCCTCGAACATCTCCGGCTCCAATGGACTGTCCCCCGCTCCATGACGGGCGCGGGGACGTAGGTACTACGACGAATAGGGGCTGCACCGCAAAGCGCCGGTCCCAGCGCCCCCTGGACGGAGGCACCGAAGACCGGCGCAGTGTGCTCGCTACTTGTTGTCAGCGGCAGCCTTGGCCTTGCCGAAGCGGGCCTCGAAGCGGGCCACGCGGCCACCGGTGTCGAGGATCTTCTGCTTGCCCGTGTAGAACGGGTGGCACTCGGAGCAGACCTCGGCACGGACGGTGCCGCTGGAGATCGTGCTGCGGGTGGTGAACGACGCGCCACAGGTGCAGCTGACCTGCGTCTCGACGTACTCGGGGTGGATGTCGCGCTTCAAGGTGTCTCCTAGTTTCGGGAGGGCGCCGGGTCGCTGCCGCGGGCTGCGGAGCGTGAACCGGGGCCGACGTACCAGTCTGCCAGGACTGGGGCCATCCCCCAAAACCGGGGGTTCGCGTTGTGTATTCCCTGCGGGTCCGGTGGGGGCTTGTCGCGCAGTTCCCCGCGCCCCTGAAAAACGAAAGGCAGGGGCGCAGTCCCGCCTTTCAGGGGCGCGGGGAACTGCGCGAGCAACCCCCACCGGACCCGCAGACAACAAACGGCCCCCAGCGGAGCGCCTAGCTCACAACACCCTTCGCCGCCCCCGTCGCCGCACCCTTGGTCGCCGACCTCGGGATCGGGCGGTCGTTCTTCAGGGCGTCCCAGACCTGCTGGGACTTGGCCTTGAGGACGAGGACACGGTTGCCGTCGGCCGGGTCGTACTGGACCGGCATCGTCACCATGTTCATGTTCGACGGGCTGATGCCCTTGAGGCCGTTGGCGAACGAGGCCAGGCCCTTGACCGTGTCGAGATCGGTGTCGGTGGTGACGGTCTTCGTCGCGGTGTCGGCGAGATCGAACAGCTTCTTGGGGCTGGTCAGTACGCCGATGTTCTTGACCTGCTCGACCAGGGCCTTGATGAACGCCTGCTGGAGCTGGATCCGGCCGAGGTCGGAGCCGTCGCCGACGCCGTGCCGGGTGCGGACCAGACCGAGCGCCTGCTTGCCGGTGAGCTGATGCGTGCCGGCCTTCAGGTTGAGGTGGCTCTCCTCGTCCCGGATGCTCTTGGTCGTGGTGACCTTCACGCCGCCGAGTTCGTCGATGAGCTTCTGGAAGCCGCTGAAGTCGACCTCGATGTAGTGGTCCATGCGGATGCCGGTCATCGACTCGACGGTCTTCACGGCACAGGCGGCGCCGCCGGTCGAGTACGCGGAGTTGAACATCACCTGGGACCCGGCGTCGTGCTCGACGCCCTTGCTGTCGGTGCACTCGGGCCGGTCCACGAGGGTGTCGCGGGGTATGGAGACCACGCTGGCCTTCTTGTGGCCCTCGGAGACGTGCACGATCATCGCGGTGTCCGAGCGGGCACTGCCGTCGTCGACGCCGCCGCCGAGCTCCTTGTTGCCGCCGGAGCGTGTGTCGGAGCCGAGTACGAGGATGTCCTGCGAGCCGTTGTCGACGTCCAGGGGCCGGTCGGTGCCGAGTGCCTGGTTGATGTCGACGCTCTTGATGTTGTCGTTGAGCTTGAAGTACATGAACCCGAGGCCGGTACCGCCCAGCACGACGACGCCCGCGGCGGCCCAGGCCGTGATGACGAGCGCCTTGTGGCGCGTGCTCCGCGGCCTGCGGCGGCTGCCCTTGCCGCGGCGGCGCGGGGCGCTCGAACCGGAATCCTCCGGTGTGCCGGGTTCCGGCATGCTCTCGGCAGACATGTGCTCCTCAGTCCTCGTACGTTCGGTTACCCCCTGCAGTCAGGGTCAGGCGTGGTCATCTGCCGCGACGTCTCTGTCAGGACCCGTCCGGTCAGACGTTGAAACCGGAAAAAGGGTTGCACGACGCGCTGTGACCGCGCTGTGGATCAACGGACACGCTGGGTGAGGGGCGGGACGGACCGTCGAGCGCTCACCTGGGCTTTCGATGGCGGACGGCGTGCTTCCGCGAGCACGTGGCGCTCCTCACATCTGTGGCGAAGGTCTCTTCACAGCCCATTTCACCGGGGCTCTTGCACCTCGAAAGGTCGACGCGACGGCCAACGCGAAGGGCCACCCCGTCGCGTACACGGGGTGGCCCTTCGCGTTACCGGCCTGGCCGGCTGTGCTGCCTCAGTCGTTGCCGTTGCCCGGCATCGGCGTCGTCTTCTGGATCTGCAGCAGGAACTCGGCGTTCGACTTCGTCTGCTTCATCTTGTCCAGGAGCAGCTCGATCGCCTGCTGCTGATCGAGCGCGTGCAGCACCCGACGCAGCTTCCAGGTGATCGCCAACTCGTCGCTGCCGAGCAGGATCTCTTCCTTACGGGTACCGGACGCGTCGACGTCCACCGCCGGGAAGATGCGCTTGTCGGCGAGCTTCCGGTCGAGCTTGAGCTCGGCGTTGCCGGTGCCCTTGAACTCCTCGAAGATGACCTCGTCCATGCGCGAGCCGGTGTCGACGAGCGCGGTGGCCAGGATGGTCAGCGATCCGCCGTCCTCGATGTTGCGCGCGGCACCGAAGAAGCGCTTCGGCGGGTAGAGCGCGGTCGAGTCGACACCACCGGACAGGATGCGGCCGGAGGCCGGGGCGGCGAGGTTGTACGCACGGCCCAGACGCGTGATCGAGTCGAGCAGTACGACGACGTCGTGACCCAGCTCCACCAGACGCTTGGCACGCTCGATGGCGAGCTCGGCGACCGTGGTGTGGTCCTCGGCCGGACGGTCGAAGGTCGAGGAGATGACCTCGCCCTTCACCGACCGCTGCATGTCGGTGACCTCTTCCGGACGCTCGTCGACCAGGACGACCATCAGGTGGCACTCGGGGTTGTTGTGCGTGATCGCGTTGGCGATCGCCTGCATGATCATGGTCTTGCCGGTCTTCGGCGGGGCCACGATCAGACCGCGCTGTCCCTTACCGATCGGCGCGACGAGGTCGATGATGCGGGTGGTCAGCACGCCCGGGTCGGTCTCCAGACGGAGCCGGTCCTGCGGGTAAAGGGGCGTCAGCTTGTTGAACTCCGGCCGCCCGCGCCCGGATTCGGCGGCCATGCCGTTCGCCGAGTCGAGGCGGACCAGCGCGTTGAACTTCTCGCGGCGCTCGCCGTCCTTGGGCTGACGGACCGCGCCGGTGACGTGGTCGCCCTTGCGCAGACCGTTCTTGCGGACCTGGGCGAGGGAGACGTACACGTCGTTCGGGCCGGGCAGGTAGCCCGACGTACGAATGAACGCGTAGTTGTCGAGGATGTCCAGGATGCCCGCGACGGGGATCAGGACGTCGTCGTCGGCGAGCTGCGGCTCGTTGGGGCCGAACTCGTCGCGGCCGCGCCGGCCACGGCGGTCCCGGTAACGGCCGCGGCGGCCGCGGCGGCCACCCTCGAAGTCGTCGTCGTCCTGGGGCCCGTTGTCACGCTGGCGGTCCTGGCGGTCCTGACGGCCGCCGCCCTGCTGCTGGCCGCCCTGACGGTCCTGGCGGTCCTGGCGCTGCTGGTTGCCGCCGCCCTGCTGCTCGTCGCCCTTGCCACGGCGGTCGCGGTCGCGGCCTCCACGGTCACGGTCGCCGCGGTCGCGACGGTCACGGT
>NZ_JAPWHT010000539.1:0-6435 GCF_027270795.1 Streptomyces sp. ActVer | reverse complement strand
CCTGTGGGCCGGCACCGACGCCCCCGACCGCCCCACCGCGCCCGAGGTCGGCATCCCGGCCGCCGGGGACATGACCGGCAGCCCGCGCGTCGGCGTCTGGATCGACAAGAACGACTTCCTGCACCAGGAGCTCACGGCCGACGGCCGCTACGACGAGACCCGGGGCGGCCGCCCACACGCCTACGAGGGCCGCTACTGGATCGACGGCGACCGCATCGACTACCTGGACGACCTCGGCTTCTGGGCCTTCGGCGAGTTCCAGGGCGAGGAACTCCACCACGCGGGGTACGCCATGCGACTCGGCTCGCCCAGGTGAGGCTGGGTGCAGCGCTGACTGCCGGCGTGGTGACGGTTGCCCCCACCAGTCCACCGGTGATCACCGTCCGGGGACCGTATCGGTCGGAGAGCGGTCCGGCGATCAGGAACCCCGCCGCGTAGGCGAACCCGAACGCGGTCGCCGTCCACGTCGTCTGTGTCGGGGTGGTGGCGAAGGAGTCGGCCATGGGGGTCAGCATGGCCAGGACGGTGTACATCTGGCCCACGACGAGGACACCGAGGGCGGTCAGCAGGGCCACGGTGGAGGCCGTGGAGGCCGTGGAGGCCGTACGGCTGCTGGTCGGCCGGGGTGGGTCTGCCGCGAGCCGGTCCGATGCGAGCGGTCCGATGCTTCGGGTGACGCGGATCGGCCTGCCGCGGTGGGCGTGGGCGATCGGCGGAGGATGTTGAGGCCGGACATGGGGACTCCGTTGAGCGCGCACGTCAGTGGCGCTGATTGCTGGATGTTGGTGCTGGTACTGGTGCCGGTACTGGCGCTCGTGCCGAGTTGCCGGGCCGTGTCTGACGGGGGTGCTCCTCGGCCTAGCCGAGGAGCACCCCGAACTCCGGTCAGCTCGCCGGTGTGTTGAGCACGTACGTGCGGGAGGCGCCGACCTCACTCCGCAGGGCCGCGAGGTCCACGTCGAGAACCTGGCCGTCCCACTTGCGGGGTTGGCCGCCCACCAGGACGCCGGTGATGTTGCGGGCGTCGGAGCCCAACACCAGCGTGCCGATGGGGTCGTTGAGCGGCATGTTGTTGAGGTCCTCGGCCTGGACGACCAGCAGGTCGGCCTTCTTGCCGGGGGTGAGGGAGCCGGTGACGTCGCCGAGGCCGCTGGTCCGCGCGCCCTGGAGGGTGGCGAAGTCCAGGACGTCGTGCGTGGTGATGCGGGAGAGGTCGCCGCCGGTTCCGTAGGCGGCGTTGACCGCGCGCATCCGCTGGATCGCGAGCAGGGCCCGCATCTGGGTGAACATGTCGCTGGCGAGGGCGACTTCGACGTCGATGCTCAGGCCGGGACGGATGCCGACGGCGAGCGCCTCGTCCACGGCGGGTATCGCCGTCTCCAGCCCGATCTGTGCGTCCGAGGTGGGCGCGAGAGCGACCGTCGTGCCGGACTCCCCCATCGCCTTCCATGCCTCGGAGGTCAGACCGGTGGCGTGGATCAGGGTGACATCGGGGCCGATTATGCCGTGCTTGGCCCAGGACAGCACGGCCTCCGAGGAGGACGTACCGAAGACCGCGTCGACGCTGACGCCGATGCCCAAGTCGGCTGCGGTACGGGCGAGTTCGGGGCCGTACGCGAGGACGGGGCCGGCGATCTCGTCGGTGGCCAGCGTCGCCAAGCGGAGGGTGAGCAACTGGTCGTCGCTGCTGAAGTACTGGTCCTTGAGACGGGTCAGGTCGGCCGGCCACTGGCGGTCCCACTCCCCGAAGTGCGGCCCCATCGAGGCGTGCACCCCGCGGATACCGGTGTCCCGCAGGGCTTCGATCGCCGCGTCGGAGTGCGCGCGGGTACGGGAGTTGTGGGAGAAGTCGAGCATCGTGGTGATACCGCTGTCGATCGCGGTCAGCGCAGCCAGCCTGGTGCCGACGTACATGTCCTGCGGGCGGTAGACAGTGGCGTATCCGGCGAGCGTTGACATCACGTAGCCGCCGAGATCGTCGACGTCGGGCATGATCCGGCGCAGCTGAGCCTCCCAGGCGTGCCGGTGGGTGTCGACGAAACCCGGGGCCAGGATCGTGCCGGAGGCGTCGACGACCACCGCGCCGTCGGCGGTCAGGTTCGGCCCGATCGCGGCGATGGCGTCGCCCTCGACGAGCAGGTCGCTGTTGTGCAGGATGCCCAGTTCCGGGTCCATCGTCACGATGGTGGCGCCGGTGAACAGGATGCGCCGACCCGGGTCGGCGGACTGGCGTCGCAGTTGTTCGAGAAGGCTGGCGCTGGTGGTGTCGTCGGTGCTCATGGCGGGCCCCTTTCGGGTGGCTCTTCGCAGGCGCCGCGGGAGGCGCCGAGTCTGGGCAGAGTGGCTTCTGGTCCAAGACTCGATCCGCGCCCGCACAGCAACCAGGCCGCCGTTTCCCTAGGTGCGACGCACCCAGGACAGCCCGCGGGGACAGGGGCTCCGCCACCGAGAGGGTGGCGATCGACCGACGGGCCACGCCTGGGTCACCCCCTCGACGCACCCCCACTGCGCGCCTCCGAGACCGCACGCGATGGCGCCTCATGCTCCGTAAGCGAGCACCTCAACCATCGCAGGCGAGCACCTCGGCCTCCCTAAGCGAGCACCTCAACCATCGCAGGCGAGCACCTCGGCCTCCGTAGGCGAGCACCTCACCCTTCGGAAGCGAGGCGGTCCAGCCACTCCCTCAGCAAATGCTGCTCCGCGCCGCTGAGTGTCGTCTGTTCGGGCAGCGTGGCGCGCAGGGCGCGTGCGGCGCCGGCCGCGCCCGCGTCCTGCACGGCCGGCTCCTGGTTGGTCACGGCGGCGACCATGGACTCCCGAAGAGTGGTCAACAGGGCCGGATCGCGCCGGTCTTCGGGCAGGGACAGCCAGGTGAGCACAGCCCCGCGTGCCGTGGCGTGGATGAGCGCGGCCGCGAGTTCCTCGTCGACGCGGAGCCAGCCACCGGCGGCCAGGCGGCGGATACGACCCATCAGGATCTCCATGCCGGCCTTGAACGCGGCCGACGTGGCCTTCGTGGGCTCGCTGTACATCAGCGTGTACAGCGCGGGATTGGCCAGACCGAATTCGACCGCCAGGTCCCAGCCCGCCCGCAGGTCCTCGATGAGGTCCTGCGGGTCCGGGTCGACGTGCTTGGCCGCGAGAAACGTGGCGAAGCCATGCTCGGCCACCGCTTCGAGCAGCCCGTCCTTGTCGCCGAACAGACGGTAGATGGACGGTGGTTGCAAGCCTGCCGCGACCGCGACCGCGCGAGTGGTGACGGCGTCACGGCCCTCGCGCGCCAGCAGGTCGGCGGCTGCCTCGATGACGCGTTGCCGGGTCTGCTCACGACCGACGACTGCGGAACCGGAGTCGGAGTCGGAGTCGGAGTCGGAGTCGGAGTCGGAATCAACGGCGGCAGCACCGTCCCTGGCGCGCGAACGTGGAGGCATATATCAACGATACCGCACATGCGTTTCCGCCGTTAATATCAGTGATACGTTCATTACGTTTCCACTGGAACCAGACTCCTGGAGTGCAACATGATCATCGTGACCGGAGCCACCGGACAGCTCGGACGACAGACCGTCGATCGGCTGCTGACCCGCGTACCCGCGGACCAGGTCGGCGTCAGCGTCCGCGACCCCCAGAAGGCGCAGACCTTCGCCGACCAGGGGATACGGGTGCGGCAAGGCAGCTTCACCGACGCCGCGAGCCTCGCCCACGCCTTCGAAGGCGCTTCCCAAGTGCTCATCGTTTCCGTCGACAAGATGGGCGAAGAGGCCGTGCGGCAGCACCGCGCCGCGATCGACGGTGCCGTCGCGGCCGGTGCCCGCCGCATCCTCTACACCAGCCACATGGGCGCCAGTGCCTCGTCGC
This sequence comes from Streptomyces sp. ActVer, assembly GCF_027270795.1. Classification (NCBI taxonomy): domain Bacteria; kingdom Bacillati; phylum Actinomycetota; class Actinomycetes; order Kitasatosporales; family Streptomycetaceae; genus Streptomyces; species Streptomyces sp. ActVer. The sequence continues at coordinate 2,577 of NZ_JAPWHT010000539.1, read as the reverse complement.
GTTTCCAGCCCTGCCGCGACCACGCCGCCACCGAGGAGGCGCTGCGCGCCTCCGGCGTGCCGTTCACCTCACTGCGCAACGGCTTCTACGCCGCCAGCGCGGTGCGGTTCCTCGGTCACGCCATGCGGTCCGGCGAGGTCGCGCTCCCCGCGGACGGACCCGTCAGCTGGACCGCCCACGCCGACCTCGCCGAGGCGGCAGCCGTCGTCCTGGCCGACGAAGGCCGCTTCGACGGCCCGACGCCCCCGCTCACCGCGGCACAGGCGTTGACCTTCGACGACATCGCGCGCATCGCCACCGACGTCACCGGCCGCACGATCAAAAGGAGCACCGCGCCCGACGACCGGTTCCGGCAACAGCTGATGGGCCGCGGCGTCCCCGCCGAGGCTGCGGACCAACTGCTCGGCATCTTCGCAGCGAGCCGCGCCGGCGAGTTCGCCCCCGTCGACCCGACGCTGGCCGCCCTGCTCGGCCGCGAGCCCATCACCCTGGGCACGGTCCTGCGCGACCAACTGCCCGACGACGACGGCCGCTGACGGGCCGACCACACGGACCGGCACCCGCGGAAGTGCAGGCGAAGACGGAAGCCAAGGCGGAGGCCGAGTCTCACCCCTGAGCGGGCGGCACCGGAAAGAGCAGACAGCTACTGGTGGCGTGGGCGAGCAGACGGTCCTTCACGTCGACCAACTGCGCCTGGGCGAGGGCCGTTTGACGGCCCTGGTTGACCACCGTACCGATGGCTCGCACCGTTCCCGTGTCCACGGTGATCCGCCGCAGGAACTTCACCGTCAGGTCGAGCGAGGTGTACGCCATGCCTTGCGGAAGGGTGGACTGGACGGCGCACCCCGCCGCCGAGTCGAGCAGGGTGGCGAAGATTCCGCCGTGCACGCTGCCGATCGGGTTGTAGTGCTCCTCGCCCGGCGTCAGCGAGAAGACCGCCCTGCCGGGCTCCACCTCCTCCAGCGCGAAGTCCATGCTGGAACCGATCGGCGGCGCGGGCAGTCGCCCCGCCTGCAGCTCGCGCAGGAAGTCGATCCCGGACATGCGCCCGGCGGCCTCCGCCAGGATCGCGGGGTCCTCCCATTGATACGTACGTGTTCGTCCCACGATCCGGCGCCTTCCCATCTGACTTTTACAAATGAAGCTAACTGCCGGCTCACCTGACTGTCAATGACGAAGCCAGGCCCTTACGATGGCGGAATGGAGTGGCTTGAGGCGAGCACGGAGAACTGCCCCGTCCGGCGGACGCTCGACGTGGTCGGGGAGAAATGGACGCTGCTGATCCTGCGTGACGCCGTCAACGGAGTCCGCCGCTTCGACGACTTCCACCGCCACATCGGCCTGTCGGAGGCGGTCCTCAGCGACCGTCTCCGGAAGCTGGTCTCGGCCGACATCCTGAAGACCGTCCCCTACCAGGAGGCGGGCAGCCGCTCCCGCAACGAGTACCGGCTGACCCGCAAGGGCTGGGACCTGTGGCCCGTCCTGATGGCGCTGAGCCAGTGGGGCGAGACCCACGCCCTCGGCGCCGAGGGCCCCGTACTGGACGTCCGCCACACCGCCTGCGACGCCCCGGTCCGCGTCGTCGTGGAGTGCTCCGCGGAACACTCCACACTCACCCCCAGGGAGGTCACCGCCCGGCTGGGACCCGGCGCCCGCCCCCGATCGTGAATCCCCGGCCCGGGGCTCGCAGGCCCGCTCAAGATGGTTTCCGAGGGGCCCTGGCTCAGCGGCGCAGGGCGGTCTCCCGCTGCATGTGTGACAGCTTCTCGGGATTGCGCACCGCGTAGAGACCGGTGATGAGGCCGTCGTCGATGCGCACCGCCACGACGGTGTCGAGCTCGCCGTCGAGCCGGACGATCAGCGCCGGGTGGCCATTGACCTGCGCCGGCCGCAGCGACACCGCGTCGGCGACCCTGCCCAGCCCGGCGACCAGCAGCCGGGAAACCTTGTCGGCCCCCACGATGGGGCGCAGCACGGCCTGCTTGACTCCGCCGCCGTCGCCGAGGAGGACGACATCCGGCGCGAGGGTGTCGAGCAGGCTCTGCAGATCGCCCGTCTCGACCGCCCGCTGGAACGCGTCGAGCGCGTCTCTGGTCTCGGCCGGGGAAACGGCCCCGCGCGGCCTGCGCGCCGCGACGTGCGCCCGTGCCCGGTGCGCGATCTGACGGACCGCGGCCGCGTTCTTGTCGACGGCTTCGGCGATCTCGTCGTACCCGAGGTCGAACACCTCGCGGAGCACGAAAACGGCCCGCTCGGTGGGCTGCAGGGTCTCCAGCACCAGCATCATCGCCATCGAGACGCTGTCGGCCAGCTCGACGTCCTCGGCCACGTCCGGCGCGGTGAGCAGCGGCTCGGGCAGCCAGGAACCGACGTAGGACTCCTTGCGGCGGCCGAGCGTACGCAGCCGGCTCAGCGCCTGACGCGTGGTGATCCGGACCAGGTACGCGCGGTGGTCCCGCACGGTGCCGAGATCGACGCCCGCCCACCGCAGCCAGGTCTCCTGGAGGACGTCCTCTGCGTCGGCGGCCGAGCCGAGCATCTCGTAGGCGACGGTGAACAGCAGGTTCCGATGGGCGA
>NZ_JAPWHT010000538.1:0-6470 GCF_027270795.1 Streptomyces sp. ActVer | reverse complement strand
TGAAGACCTAGGGGCGCGGGGAACTGCGCAGTCTTTTGGGGGTTCGGGGGCGGAGCCCCTGAGTAAGTGACGGGAATGGGCAGGGGCGGCGGGGGCGAGAAAAAAGCCCTGCGGCCGCCGCGCTCACCCCGGTGCCGTGACGAAGTCGATCAGTTCTTCCACTCGGCCCAGGAGCTCCGGCTCCAGGTCCCGGTAGGAGTGGACAGAGCCGAGGATCCGCTGCCACGCGGCACCCGTGTTCTCGGGCCAGCCCAGGGCCCGGCAGACCCCCGTCTTCCAGTCCTGCCCCCGCGGCACACGGGGCCACCCCGGGATGCCGACGGACGCCGGCTTCACGGCCTCCCAGACGTCGATGTACGGATGCCCCACGACAAGCGCGTACTCACTCGTCACGGCCTCCGCGATCCGCGACTCCTTCGTGCCGGGCACGAGATGGTCGACCAGCACCCCGAGCCGCGCATCCGCCCCGGGATCGAACTCCTCGACGATGGCGGGCAGATCGTCGATGCCCTCCAGGTACTCGACGACGACACCCTCGATCCGGAGGTCGTCGCCCCAGACCCGTTCGACCAGTTCCGCGTCGTGCCGCCCCTCGACGTAGATGCGCCCCGCCCGGGCGACCCGGGCCCGAGCCCCGGGCACAGCAACGGAACCCGAAGCCGTACGACTGGGGCGTACGGGTGCGGACGACGGGCGCACCAGCGTCACCACGCGCCCCTCCAGCAGGAACCCCCGGGGCTCCAGCGGAAACACCCGGTGCTTGCCGAAGCGGTCCTCCAGGGTGACCGTCCCCGCCTCGCAACGGATCACGGCACCGCAGAACCCGGTCCCGGGCTCCTCGACCACGAGCCCCGGCTCCGCCGCCACCTCGGGCACGGGCTTGGGCTTCTTCCACGGAGGGGTCAGGTCCGCTGAGTACTGGCGCATTCGGATGACGATAGGAGAAGGTCCCCGCCCGGCGCACCGAGCCCCCCTGCGACACGCCGATGAGCCTTCCGCGACCCGGCCCACGAGCCCCTACGACACGCCGAAACGCCGTGCCAGCGCGTCCCGTTGGGCCCGTACGAACCCGGCGTCGACCGCCGCCCCGTGGCCGGGCACGTACACGGCGTCCTCGCCCCCGAGGGCCAGCAGCCGGTCCAGGGCCGCGGGCCAGCGGGCGGGGACGGCGTCGGGGCCCGCCTGGGGTTCGCCGGACTCCTCGACGAGGTCGCCGCAGAAGACGATCTCCGGAGAGCCCGTCCCGGGCCCGTCGGCGCCGTCGGGGCCGCCGGGGGACCCAGGGCTTCCGGGGACCAGAACCGCCAGGTCGTGGCCCGTGTGGCCGGGGCCCACGTTCGCCAGCAGGACCTGCACTCCGCCGCCCAGGTCGAGCGTCCACTCGCCGGAGACGAGATGGCGGGGGCGGACGAGGAGGTCCGCCGCCTCGGCCGCCTCGCCCGGATCGGCGCCGTTGCGCTCGGCGTCCGCCCGCAACTCGTCCCGTCCGTCGACGAGCACCCGCTCAAGGCCCACCGCTCCGAAGACCTCGACCCCCGCGAACGCCGCCGCGCCGAAGACATGATCGAAGTGCGGGTGGGTGAGCGCGAGATGGGTGACCCGCCCGCCCCCGAGCAACCGCCGCGCCTCCGTACGCAGCCGCGCGCCCTCCCGCAGCCCCGACCCCGCGTCGATCATGAGCGCCGCGCCCTCGCCCACCACGAGCCCCGCCGTGCAGTCCCACACCGGAAGCCGGCAGCGCCCCACCCGCGGACCCAGTTCCTCCCACCCGGCCTCTTCCCAAGTCACCCTCATGCACCGACGCTAGCCCCACGCCCCGTGAAGTGCGCGGACAGTAGTCGGGACAGAGCGGGACAGCCCCGTACACGTCGTCGTGACATCGCAGGGTCGCCCTTGCCCGGGTCGCACCTACCGGCCGTACACTTGGCCCGGGGATGCTGGCACTCGCGCACGCTGAGTGCCAGGCAAGGCGATCGAGGATGATCGAGGACCGCATCGAAGACCGCGGGGAAGACCAGCTGGAGGTGTGCGCGATGCTCAGTGAACGCAGGCTCGAAGTGCTGCGCGCCATCGTCCAGGACTACGTGGGCACCGAGGAGCCGGTCGGTTCCAAGGCGCTCACGGAGCGCCACCGGCTGGGCGTCTCCCCGGCGACCGTCCGTAACGACATGGCCGTGCTCGAGGACGAGGGCTACATCGCCCAGCCGCACACCAGCGCGGGCCGTATCCCCACGGACAAGGGCTACCGCCTCTTCGTCGACAGACTCGCGGGCGTCAAGCCGATGACCGCGCCGGAGCGGCGGGCGATCCACAGCTTCCTCGACAACGCCGTCGATCTCGACGACGTCGTGGGGCGGACCGTCCGGCTCCTCGCGCAGCTCACGCGGCAGGTCGCCGTCGTGCAGTACCCGTCCCTGACACGGTCGACCGTGCGTCATGTGGAGCTGCTGTCGCTGGCCCCGGCCCGCGTCATGCTCGTACTGATCACGGACACCGGCCGGGTCGAGCAGCGCATGGTGGACTGCCCGGCGCCCTTCGGGGAGGCCTCTGTGGCGGATCTACGCGCGCGGCTCAACAGCCGGATCGCGGGCCGCCGTTTCGCGGACGTCCCGCAGCTGGTGCAGGATCTCCCCGACGCCTTCGAGTCGGACGACCGGGGTACGGTCGCGACGGTGCTCTCCACCCTCATGGAGACCCTCGTCGAGGAGACCGAGGAGCGGCTGATGATCGGCGGCACCGCCAATCTGACCCGCTTCGGACATGACTTTCCCCTCACCATCCGTCCGGTGCTGGAGGCACTTGAGGAGCAGGTCGTTCTCCTCAAACTCCTTGGTGAGGTCAATGATTCGGGCATGGCCGTACGGATCGGTCACGAGAACGCCCATGAGGGACTCAACTCCACGTCCGTCGTCTCGGTCGGCTACGGTTCGGGCGGCGAGGCAGTAGCAAAACTTGGCGTGGTCGGCCCGACGCGCATGGATTACCCCGGAACGATGGGAGCGGTACGAGCGGTGGCACGGTACGTAGGACAGATCCTGGCGGAGTCGTAAGTGGCCACGGACTACTACGCCGTACTCGGCGTGCGCCGCGACGCGTCCCAGGACGAGATCAAGAAGGCATTCCGGCGGCTCGCACGCGAGCTGCATCCGGACGTCAATCCCGACCCGAAGACGCAAGAGCGCTTCAAGGAGATCAACGCCGCTTACGAGGTGTTGTCGGACCCGCAGAAGAAGCAGGTCTACGACCTCGGCGGTGACCCGCTGTCCCAGGCGGGCGGCCAGGGCGCGGGCGGCTTCGGCGCCGGCGGGTTCGGGAACTTCTCGGACATCATGGACGCCTTCTTCGGTACGGCGTCGCAGCGGGGCCCGCGGTCGCGTACGCGGCGCGGCCAGGACGCGATGATCCGGCTGGAGATCGACCTCGACGAGGCGGCCTTCGGCACCACGAAGGACATCCAGGTCGACACGGCCGTCGTGTGTACGACGTGCAGTGGCGAGGGCGCCGCGCCCGGCACCTCCGCGCAGACCTGCGACATGTGCCGCGGTCGCGGTGAGGTGTCCCAGGTGACGCGGTCCTTCCTGGGCCAGGTCATGACGTCCCGGCCGTGTCCGCAGTGCCAGGGGTTCGGGACGGTCGTTCCGACGCCGTGCCCCGAGTGCGCCGGTGACGGGCGGGTCCGCTCGCGTCGGACCCTGACCGTGAAGATTCCCGCCGGTGTCGACAACGGCACGCGGATCCAGCTCGCGGGCGAGGGCGAGGTCGGGCCCGGTGGTGGTCCCGCCGGTGACCTCTACGTCGAGATCCACGAGGTCGCGCACTCCACCTTCCAGCGGCGCGGTGACGACCTGCACTGCACGGTCACCATCCCGATGACCGCGGCCTCTCTCGGCACCAAGGTGCCGCTGGAGACGCTCGACGGGATGGAGGAGGTCGACATCCGTCCCGGCACGCAGTCGGGGCAGTCGATTCCGTTGCACGGGCGCGGTATCACGCACCTTCGCGGTGGCGGGCGCGGTGATCTCATCGTGCACGTCGAGGTCATGACGCCGAGCAAGCTCGATCCCGAGCAGGAACGGCTGCTGCGCGAACTCGCGCAGCTTCGGGGGGAGGAGCGGCCCACGGGTCAGTTTCAACCCGGGCAGCAGGGGCTGTTCTCCAGGCTGAAGGACGCGTTCAACGGTCGCTGAGGGTCCTGAGGATTTGTCGGCCCGGGCTGACACTTTCAGCCCGTCCGGCGTTTGAGGACGAGGCCGTTCAGGCCGATGAGCGGGGGGCTGGGGGCGCAGCCCCCAGGGACGATGGGGTCCCCCCGCTCGAGCGAAGCCGAGAGTGGGGGAGGGCAGGGGCGGCGGGGGCGAAGAACTCTCCCCGCGGCCCGATTCCCGTGGCTTATGCCCGAGGGAAGGCCGGATTCGGACTTGTACGGAGGACGTGACAACATGCCGTCATGTCCTCCGCGCTGACCGATCTCTTCCCACTCCCGATCGTGCAGGCCCCCATGGCGGGCGGCGTCTCCGTGCCGCAGCTCGCAGCGGCCGTGTCCGAAGCCGGCGGGCTCGGTTTTCTCGCCGCCGGGTACAAAACGGCCGACGGCATGTACCAGGAGATCAAGCAGTTGCGGGGCGCCACCAGCCGCCCGTTCGGCGTGAACCTGTTCATGCCGCAGCCCGAGTACGCCGACCCGGCCGCGGTAGAGGTCTACGCCCACCAGCTCGCCGGCGAGGCCTCCTGGTACGAGACCGAACTGGGCGACCCCGACAGCGGACGCGACGACGGATACGACGCCAAGCTCGCCGTACTCCTCGACAACCCGGTACCGGTCGTCTCCTTCCACTTCGGCTGCCCCACGCGTGACGTCCTGGACTCCCTGAGCCGGGCCGGCACGCTGACCCTCGTCACGGCGACCACCGCCGAGGAGGCGCAGGCCGTGCAGTGGGCGGGCGCCGACGCGGTGATCGTGCAGGGCGTGGAGGCCGGCGGTCACCAGGGCACCCACCGGGACAACCCGGAGACCGACGGCTCCGGCATCGGACTGCTCTCGCTGATCGCGCAGGTCCGCGAGACCGTGCAGATCCCGATCGTCGCGGCCGGCGGCATCATGCGCGGCAGCCAGATCGCCGCCGCGCTCGCCGCGGGCGCGAGCGCCGCCCAGCTCGGCACGGCGTTCCTCGCCACCCCCGAGTCCGGCGCCAACGCCGTGCACAAGCAGGCACTGACCAACCCCCTCTTCGTACGTACGGAGTTGACGCGTGCCTTCTCCGGCCGCCCCGCGCGGGGTCTGATGAACCGCTTCATGCGCGAGCACGGGCCGTACGCGCCCGCCGCCTACCCCGAGGTCCACCACCTCACCTCCCCCCTGCGCAAGGCCGCGGCCAAGGCGGGGGACGCCCAGGGGATGGCGCTGTGGGCCGGACAGGGCCACCGGCTCGCGCGCGAGCTGCCCGCCGGGCAACTGGTCGAGGTGCTCGCGGCCGAACTCGCCACCGCCAAGACAGCGTTGTCGTCCCACTCGGGCGGGGGCCCGGTCCGTTGACCGCCCCGGTGTTCGTGGTGGACGTGGTGCCGGGCGGGCCCGAGTTCGTGCTCGACGGGCCCGAGGGGCGGCATGCCGTGTCCGTGAAGCGGCTGCGGGCGGGCGAGGACGTCGTCCTCACCGACGGGCACGGGCGCTGGGCCGAGGGCGTCGTCAAGGCGGCCGAGGGCAAGGACCGGCTCGTGGTGGCGGACATCGCCGAGGTGCGTGAGGAGCCCGAGCCGGCTCCCCGTATCACCGTCGTCCAGGCCCTCCCCAAGGGCGACCGCGGTGAACTCGCCGTCGAGACCATGACGGAGACCGGTGTCGACGAGATCATCCCGTGGGCCGCGTCCCGCTGCATCACGCAGTGGAAGGGCGAGCGGGGGCTCAAGGCGCTCGGGAAGTGGCGGGCCACCGCGCGTGAGGCGGGGAAGCAGTCGCGGCGGGTGCGGTTTCCGCTGGTCGCGGACGCGATGACGACCAAGCAGGTTGCCGCGTTTCTCGCCGAAGCGGACCTTGGGGTGGTGTTGCATGAGGACCGGGCGTACGGGAGCGAGCCGCTTGCGACGGCCGAACTCCCCTCCTCCGGGCGGATCGTGCTCGTCGTCGGCCCCGAAGGCGGGGTCTCTCCCGAGGAGTTGGCGGCCTTCACGCAGGCCGGGGCGAAGACCTGCCGACTGGGCCGCAGCGTGCTGCGCACCTCTACCGCGGGTACGGCCGCGGCGGCCCTGCTATTGACCCGCACGGGCCGCTGGTCCTGACGGACGGTTCTTCGCCCCCGCCGCCCCTACCCTCCCCCACTCTCGGCTTCGCTCGAGCGGGGGGACCCCCATCGTCGCTACTCAAACGCCGGAGGGGCTGGATTTCGCGGCCCGGGCCGACATTTCAGCCCGTTCGGCGTTTGGGGACGAGGCCGTTCAGGCCGATAGGGGGGTCTGGGGGTCGCAGCCCCCAG
>NZ_JAPWHT010000537.1:0-6501 GCF_027270795.1 Streptomyces sp. ActVer | reverse complement strand
GGTGGGCGCCGGACCCACGGAGGAGCGGCTGACCACAGGGCAGCCAGGCGCCGGACCGTCGCGGGCGGAGCAAGGCCGGCTTCGATGGCGTCCAGGAGCAGCCGGGCCGCCGCCTCGCCCATCGCCCGGTGCGGCAGCGCGACCGAAGTGAGCGGCGGGGTGAGGAACGCGGCCATGTGCTCCTGGTCGTCGTAGCCGACCACCGACAGATCGGCGGGCACGTCGATCCCGAGCCGGGTCGCGGCGTGCAGGACACCCGCCGCGACCCGGTCGTTGTAGCACAGGACGCCAGTGGGGCGGCGGCCCGGCTCGACCCCGTCGAGCAGGCGCAGCGCCCCCGCGTATCCCGCGGAGATCTCCCCGCCGCCGCGCACGATCCACTCCGCGGGCACGGTGACGCCCTCGGCGCGCAGCGCGTCCCGGAAGCCGCGGGTACGTTCCACCGAGGCGATGTCGTCCAGACCGCCGATCACGGCGAGCCGGCGGTGGCCCGCACCGAGCAGCAGCCGGGCCGCGGTACGGCCACCGGCGCGCTCGGCAGGGACCACGGCGGGCAGGGAGTCGTCCTCGGGCAGGCAGTTGGCCAGCACGGAGTGGGTGCGGTGCAGGCCCTCGGGGACGCGGACCCGGCGCAGTGACATGGCTGCGTAGATGATGCCGTCCACGCGCCGGTTGAGCAGTTCCGCGACGGCCGCGTCCTCCTTGGCCGGGTCACCGCCGGAGTCGACGGTGAGGACGAGATGGTCGCTGTCCCAGGCGGTCTCCATGGCGCCGCGCAGCAGCCGGCCGGCGAACGGTGAGGACGCGATCTCGTCGGTGACCAGCCCGATCACGGCCGTACGGCGTCGGCGCAGACCGCGGGCCACCGGGTCGGGGCGGTAGCCCAACTGGGTCGCTGCCTGCCGGATGCGTTCCTGGGTGGCGGGCGAGAGGTTGCCCTCGGCACGGCCGTTGAACACGAAGGACACCGCGGTGTGCGACACGCCGGCGAGCCGGGCGACGTCCCGTGACGTCGGGCGCCCGGTGCCCGTGTTCCTGCTCTCCTCGGCACCGCTCACGCCGTCCGCCGCCCTCGCCCAGCCCGTCCCTGTCGATCACCGTCCACCCTATCCGCGGTGAGCGCCACGGCACACAGGAGACCTTCAGGGCGCCGCGGCGTGTGCGTCCGATGTGATCACCGGATTCCGCGCAGGGCGAGGACCGAATCGGACTGGGCGTAAGCACGTCGTCCGCCGGCGATGCCGGCCCGGTGGACGGTGTTCTCGATGACCGGGCCCACGGAGCTAGAGAGCAATGAGACCGGCTGTCGTCTCCTTGAAGCCGCAGGCATCGAAATAGAACGAACGCAGGTGCTCCTCGTAGTCGACGTGGAGCCACTCGCACTTCGCGGCACGGGCTTCGCGGGCTGCGGTTGCGACCAGGGCGGCACCGATACCGCTCGTCCGGCGATGCCGCGCGACCACTGTGTCCAGGATGAAGGCATGGACGCCACCGTCCCAGACGACGTTCACGAAGCCGATCAGAGAGCTGTCCTCCCAGGCGCAGACCCAGCCGAGACTGTGGCGTTCGAGTCGCTCTCGCCAGTCGGTCTGAGCGACCGGGTGGTCGAAACCCTCAGCGTGGAGCGCGTTGAGGGCAGCGTTGCCGAAGTCACCCCGCCACTCGTACATGACCGTCACCTCTCGATCGTAATGTCCGTCGCGATGGCCGCGCCCAAGCCAGTGACTGGGCTTCGGGACGAGGAGAAGTTCCGTGCGGAGCAGGCCGAACGCCGCGCGGCAGTACATCGGGCGCTTGAACATCTTGGTCCTGTCCGGTGACATGGCACTCCTCGTGCCGGAGTACCTCGACTGTGCGAGGGCGGCGACGTGCCGGAGCGGCATTGGGCTTGATGTGTGGGGTGGGTTCAGCCCCCGTTGGGCACAGATCTCGTCCGCGTCGGGCATGGGTGTTGGTTCCGGCGGGCCGATCCCGATGATTGCGGGTCTCGGACGCACGGACCCATACTGTGGCGGGTCGTACGGGGGGAGACCGGCGAGTTGAGCGGGAGACGTGCGCCTACCGCAGTGCGCGGAACCGCGCACCACGGCTTGGTGCTGGGTGCGGCGGGTCTTGCGGTGCTGCTCGCTGCGACGGTCCTGGCCGCGCTCGCGGCGCTCACCGAGAAGGCCGTCGAGGGCGGGATACAGCGGCGGCTGGCCCGTGATCCGGGGGCGGTGGTCGAGGTCTCCGGAGCGTACCGGCCGCGCGGTGCGGGGGAAGTTGATGGCCTGGTACGCGCTGCCGTCGGCCGCGCCTTCGGTGGCGTACCGCATCACACCTGGTCCGCGTTACGGGTCCCGGCCAGCCGGTCCGCCGCGCTCAGTGTGACGGAGGCGGACGGCCGTCGGCGGGACGACGCTGTCGTCACGCTCGTCGCACTCCAGGAGCCTCAGCGGCATGCCGAGTTGGTGGCGGGGCGCTGGCCGCGGGCAGGCGCCGGTGGTGGGGTGGTCGAGACCGCGGTGAGTGAGGTGTTTGCCGCGGAGCTCGGGGTGCGGCCCGGCGACGAACTGCGGGTGCAGCCCGACAGCGGGCGGCAGGTCCGGATGCGGGTGGCCGGGCTGTACCGGGTGGGCGGCCGTAGCCCAGCTGTCTGGGCGAGCCTGAGTCCTACCTTCAGGTCGCCCGACTCGATGGTGCTGGTGTCCCGTCAGGCGCTCGCGGCGGTGCCGGATCTGACCAGGGACGCCGATGCGTTGTGGCTGGGTGTGCCGGACACAGGCGGGCTTGGACTCGGCGATATCGGGCCGTTGCAGCGGCGTGCCGACGCGTTCGGCGGCAGTGACGCTTCGCTGTCCGTCTTCCGCGGTGCTCCGTCCACGGCCGAGCTCGAGGCCAGGTCCACGCTCGACAACGCTCTCGACGACCTGACGACCCCGATCGCTGTGGCGCGTGCCGGTCTCTACATTCCGGCGACGCTGCTCGCTGCCCTGGCTGTGGCTGCTCTCGTACTCACTGCGCGTCAGCTCGCCGAGCACCGTCGTGCCGAGCTTGCGTTGCTCGCCGCGCGGGGTGCCGGAACGTTACGGCTGGCTGTGGCAACGGCGGTGCAGTGGGCGGTGGTTGCGGTGCCGGCGGGATTGGCCGCGCCGTTCCTTGCGGGTCCGCTGCTGCGTCTTCTGGACGGAGCCGGTCTGATTCCCGGCGATGTGCCGACGACGGCGGCGTTGGCGGCGGGCTGGGTGGCAGCACTGCTGGCTGTCGTGGTGCACGGTACGGCGTTGCTGTGGCCGACCATACGGACCGTGCGGGACCGGCAGGCGGTGCGCAGACTCCGGCTGCGTCTGGGACGGTTCGCGGGGGCGCAGCGGCTGGGTGCGGATGTGGCGCTGGCCGCTGTGGCTGTGCTGGGCTGGCTGCAGTTGCGGCAGTACCGGTCGCCGGTCACCGGTGGGGGAGTCGACCCGGTACTGGTGCTGGCACCTGTGGCGATGACGTGTGCGGCGGCGTTGCTGGTGCTACGGGCGCTGCCGCTGGCCGCGCGGATCGCGGATCCCCTCGCGCGGCGCGGCACCGGACTGGTCCTGCCACTGGGGGGCTGGCAGATCGCGCGGCGTGCTGCGCGGCATGCCGGTCCCGCGCTGCTGGTGACACTCGCCCTGGCCGTTGCCGCGCTCAGCAGCACCGCACTGGCCATCCTGGACCGTGGCGACCACGACCAGGCGGTGTTCAGAGTCGGCGCCGACCTGCGGATCGTCCCCGGCGAGCGGCTCGCGACGGCCGAGCGGCGCGCCGCGTACGGCGCACTGCCGGGCGCCGGGGCGGTGACTCCGCTGGTGGAGGCGAACGGATACCTCGGCCAGAGCTGGGTCACCGTCACCGGCATCAACACCGCCCGCGGCCCAGCCCCCACCCTGCGTCCCGACCTCAGTGACCGGCCGGTGTCCGAGCTGGTCGGTCCGCTGGGCCGGAACATTCCCGTCCACGGGCTGCCGTTGATTGGTGCGGCGGGTGAACTCCCGTTGCGTGTACGACTGTCGGTCGACGGGCCGGGCACCCCGGTGCCCCTCACGCTCACCGTGCACTTCGTGGATGCCGACGGTCTCACCCGAGCGAGTGAGGCCGTCCTCAAGGACACCGGTGGTGTGGCCCGTACCGTGCGCCTGAAGGTCCCGGTCGCCGGTGAAGGCGCACGGATCGTCCAGCTCGGGGTGAGCATGACCGGCGAGAGGGTACGGCGTACCTACCACCTCGCCGTCGACCGCGTACCCGGCCTTTCCCGGCCTGCTGCCTGGCACGACCTGCGTACGGACGCCCCGGACCGGAAGATCGCCGGATGCCCTGGTGCCAAGGCGCGCCGACTGCCCGGGAGTGCTCCGGGGCCGGTGCTGTGTTCCGACCGGTCGGCGCCCGGCACGCTCCTGGACGCGGTGCTGCGCGGACCGGACACCACGCTCAAGTACCCGACCTGGAGTGTGCGGCTGGGCACCGACCGTGCCAAGGGGAGTCCGCCTGTGCCGGCGTTGGCCGACCGCATGCTGCTGTCCTCGGGCGTGGCCCGGGTGGGGGACACGGTCACGGTGCAGCGCGCCGGTGGCGGCACAGCCGGCATCAGGATCGTAGGGAAGATCGATGCGGTGCCGGGCGCGGACCGTGACCGGCCGCGCCTGCTGGCCGACTCCCGGGCGTTGGCCGCCCAGTTCGTGCTCGGCGGAACCCTGCCCGCTGCCGAGTCCGCCTGGTGGGTGGCCGCAGAGAAGGGGGACGCGACGGCCGCGCTGAGGGCTGTGCGTGCCGATCCCCGCCTGGGTACGGCTGTCGACGTGCCGCGGATGCGGGCCCGACTGGCCGCCGATCCGCTGCGGCAGGGGGCACGCGGGGCACTGACCCTGTGTCTGGTCCTGGCGCCCGCGTTCGCGGTCGTCGGCTTCACGCTGCATACGGCGCTGTCGGTACGGGCCAGGACGCGGGAGTTCGCGTTGCTGCGGGCTTTGGGTGTGCGGCGTGGGCAGTTGGCGGCGTATCTGTGGACGGAGCAGCTGGTGCTGGCTGCGGTGGCTGCGGTGCTGGGCACGGTGCTGGGGACCGTGCTGGCCGCACTGGTGATGCCGGTGGTGACGGTCGATGACAGCGGCAGGCCGGTCTACCCGGGGCTGCTCACCGACGTGCCCTGGGCGCGGGTGGCCCTCACGGCGGGGGCGACGACGCTGGTGATCTGCGCGGTCGTGTCGGTCGCCGCTCGCTTTCTGGGGCGGGTCGATCTGGCGCGGGTGCTGCGCGCGGGGGAGGACCGGTGAAGGTGAGGCGCTCGGTCCGGCCGCTGCGCTGGGTTGCTGTGCGCGAGGTGCGCGCCGATGTGCCCTTGCTGGTCTGCCTGGCTGTGCTGGTGGCGCTGCTCACAGCGGTCGCCGCCGCGGGTCCCGTACTCCTGGACCGGCTCGCGGGGCGGGCTCTGGCCTCGCGGCTGGAGCAGGAGCAACAAGTGGAGCCCGGCATCCTGTTCAGCGCGCGGTTCGAGCCCGCGTCCAGCGCGGACGCCGATGCCTGGGCGAGTGACCTGGCCGAGGACCTGCTCCCGGTCACCGAGGTGATCGCCAACGCGGCTCCCGACGCCCTGAACGGCGGCCTCGTGCACGACTCGACGCGGGTGGAGCTGCCGCTCCTGCGGTCCGTTGCGGGAGCGGGGGAGGTGGGTCTGGGCCTGGTGTATGCCTCCGACGCGCCGGGCCGCGGGGCCTACGTGGAGGGGCGGCCGCCCGCCCGGCGCGGTAAGAGTGTGGAGATTGCCGTCTCCACCCGGACGCGCGACGCGCTGAAGCTGCGGCTGGGACAGAAACTCCCGCTCAGCCCCGGCGCGTTGGAAAATGTCCAGGCCACCGCCGTGGTCGTCGGGTTCTTCACTTCGGACGGGGCCGGCGCCAAGGGTGCTGATGCCAAGGGCGGCGACGCGAAGGGCGGCAGCGCTGCGGGTGGGGACCGGTTGTGGCATGAGGTGCCGTTGCTGGCGGGCCCGTCGAGGTTTCCGCCGCGTACTGCTGCCGGGCTGGACTGGGAGGCCCGTGCGCTGGTGGCGCCCGGTACCGTCACGGCTCTGCAGGCGCAGGCCGGGGCGGTTCTGACGGTCACCTGGGGAATGCGCCTGGATCTTGACGCGCGGACCGCCGCACGGTTCGCCAGTGATCGGGGACAGGGGGAGCTGCAGCGGCTGCTGGTGCGTTACCCGGATGACGCGCGGTCCGTCTTCTGCGGTGACATCGCCGATTACGGCGGCATGTTCTGCGAGATCGGCCCGCACCCGGCCTCCACCCTGCAGCACAGCACGCATCTTCCCGACGCGCTCACCGACTTCGGCCTGCAATGGCGCCAGGGCCGCGTGGTGATCTCCTTCGCGCTGGCGTCCCTGCTCGTCGTCGGGCTGCTCGCCGCCGCGGTGACGGCGCTGCTCGCGGTGCGCCGCAGACTGGACGCGCATCGGCTGCAGCGTGCCCGCGGCCCCTCCGCGACGGGCCTGGCGCTGGC
>NZ_JAPWHT010000536.1:0-6519 GCF_027270795.1 Streptomyces sp. ActVer | reverse complement strand
CTTGCTGCGACCGAGCCTTGAAAGCCGCCTTCCGCGCCTCCTTGGCAACCCTCTTGTCGGGATGCAACCGCCCCATCGCCTCCAGTACATCCGGCGTGGCAGGGTGATCCACCCGCCAGGCTGCCGCGAAGAACCCCCCGTGCTGCGCCGCGAGCCCCTCGACAAGCGCCTGCAGCTCCGCGGAGTTCCCCTCCGCGGCAAGCTGCGCGGCAATCGTGTCGACGGTCAGCCAGAACACCATCCCCTCGGACGGCGGAGGCACGTCCGAGGCCCCCCGCTCGGTGAGCCAGACCCGAGCGAGCCCGCCCAGCTCGGCATCGTCGAGCACCTCACGGAGCGCGGGCGAGGCCTCCGTACCGACCAGCGAAAGGGCCTGCTGGCAGCGCAGCCGCCGCAGCGGCGCCCCCGCGTCGGAACCCTTCGCCGCCGCGAGCAACTCCCTTGCCGCAGCAAGGGGTTCACGCCGGTCGAGCCACTGCTCGGTCTCGGCCTGCGCGGCCGCCGGCGGAAACGCGGAGGTGCTGTCGAGCAGCACGTCCGCCCCCTTGTCCGCGAGGTCGCCCACCGCGGGCGCCGCGAACCCGGCTTCGAGGAGCCGAGCCCGGATCCCGTACACGCCGAGCGGGGTGAGCCGCACCATCCCGTACCGCGAGACGTCCGTGTCGTCGACCGGCGCAGCGGGCTCCTCGTCGGCGTCGGCCATGAGGGCCTCGTCGACGGGCTGGAAGTCGACGAGCCCGATCGGCTCCAGCAGCCGGAACTGGTCGTCGAGCCGCATCATCGCGTCCGAGACCTGCTCCAGGACGTCGTTGGTGGGCTCCCCCATGTCGTCGGGCACGATCATCGACGCGGCGAGCGCGGGCAGCGGCACCGGTCCGTCGCCGGGCCCGTCCTCGCTGGAGGTCAGCAGGTAGAGGTTGCCGAGGACCCCGTCGAGGAACTCCGCCTCGGCCTCCGGATCCCAGTCCAGCTCGGAGAAGTCGATCTCGCCGCCCTCGCCCATGGCCTCCACGAGGTCGTCGAGGTCGGGCACGCTGGCGTCGGCGAGCACCGTCTCAAGGGCGCCGAGCCACAGTCCCAGTACGTCCTGCGGTGCCCCGGAGAGGACGAGTCCCAGGTCGGCCCCCGCGGTGACGGTGCCCTCCTCCTCGTCCACGATCTCGACGAGCCCGGTGTCGACGGCGACCCGCCAGGCCTCGCTCGCGTAGGCAGCGGCGTCCCCGCCGTCGAGGCCGAGCTCCGCGGCGGCGGCCGGCAGCTGTTCCTCGACGAGTTCGCCGCCGGCCCCGACCCTGGTGTCCGGACCGGCCCAGCGGGCGAGCCGCACGGCACGCGAGAGAAGCGGCGTGGCGAGGGCGTCCCGCGCGAGCTCCGCTTCGGAGTGCAGACGCACCGGCGGCAGGGGGGAACTGTCTGACATCGGCTGGTTCTCCTAGGACGAACGTTCGGGCGTACATCTCGGACGTACACGAGGCCCGCGGGCCGCCCGGGAAAACGCCTGCCGGCCGCCCCGGACACGCGACCTCAGCCTAGACGGATTTGGACCCATGCCGCCCGGTTCATGAACCTGTCAGAAGTGTTAACTCGGGAAACCTTGACAAGTGCCGTGGCCAGACACGAGATTGACGCGCGTAGAAACTCACGAGTAGCAGTGCATCGCGGCTTCTACGCGCGTCACGGACCGCCCCACCGGTTACGGCTCCCCCACGCTTCACCCCTGCCTTTGTTCCACAGCTCCACCGCTCCACCCTCGTCTTCGTTCCACTGCTCCACCGCTCCACCGCTCCACCGCTCCACCCACGTACGCGTTCCACAGCTCCACCCACATACGTGTTTCAACAGCTCCACCCACGTCCGTTCACCGCGCCACCCTCGTCCCGGCGCCCACGCACGTCCCCGGAGGGATCCCGTTGCCGAGCAAGTCTTCCGCACGCATAGCCGCGCTCACCGTCGCCGCCGTCTGTTCCACGGTCTCCGCGGTGGTCGTCACCTCGCCCGCCCACGCGGATGCCGTGGCCGTCCATGACATCCAGGGCTCCACCCGTACGTCCCCGCTCGCGGGCCAGCAGGTCACGGACGTGGCCGGCATCGTCACGGGCACGAGAACCTACGGTTCGTCCCGCGGTTTCTGGATCCAGGGTCCGTCCGCTGACGACAACCCGGCCACCAGTGAGGGCATCTTCGTCTTCACCAGCTCCACGCCGAAGGTCGCCGTCGGCGACTCGGTCACCGTCTCGGGCACGGTCACGGAGTTCGTGCCGGGCGGCGCCGCGTCCGGCAACCAGTCGGTCACGGAGATCACCCGGCCGACGGTGACGGTGGTGTCGAGCGGCAACGCGCTGCCCAAGGCCACGGTCATCGACAGCCGTTCCGTACCTGCCGCGTACGCGCCCGAGGGCGACGCGGCGGCGAGCGGTTCGGTCAACGGCCTGACGCTGCGGCCGAAGAAGTACGCCCTCGACTTCTACGAGTCGCTGGAGGGCATGAACGTCGCGATCGGCTCGTCGCGCGTGGTCACCGCGACCGACCCGTTCTCCGAGCTCTGGGTGACGGTCAAGCCGCACGAGAACCCGAACCGCCGCGGCGGCACCGTCTACGGCGCGTACTCCGCGCAGAACACCGGCCGGCTGCAGATCCAATCGCTGATCCCGACCGCCACGGAGCCGTTCCCGACGGCGAACGTCGGTGACACGCTCAAGGGCACCACCGAGGGCCCGCTCGACTACACCCAGTTCGGCGGCTACACGCTGACCGCCCGCACCCTGGGCACGGTCGAGGCCGGCGGCCTGGAGCGCGAGACGACGCGCAAGCAGTCGCGTTCCGAGCTGGCGTTGGCGACGTACAACGTCGAGAACCTCGACCCGACGGACGCCACGTTCGCCGACCACGCGGCCGCGATCGTGGACCGCCTCCAGTCGCCCGACATCCTGTCCCTGGAGGAGATCCAGGACAACAACGGCGCGAAGAACGACGGCACGGTCGCCGCCGACCAGACGATGCAGAAGCTGATCGACGCGATCGTCGCCGCGGGCGGCCCGGCGTACGAGTGGCGCTCCATCGACCCGGTGAACCTCGCGGACGGCGGCGAGCCGGGCGGCAACATCCGCCAGGCGTTCCTCTACAACCCGGAGCGCGTGTCGTTCGTGGACCGCGCGGGCGGCGACGCCACGACGGCCGTCGGCGTCACGAAGGTGCACGGCAAGGCGCAGCTCACGGTCTCGCCGGGCCGTATCGACCCGGCGAACGCCGCCTGGACGAACAGCCGCAAGCCGCTCGCGGGCGAGTTCACCTTCCGCGGAAAGTCGGTCTTCGTGATCGCGAACCACTTCGCGTCGAAGGGCGGCGACCAGTCGCTGCACTCGCAGTTCCAGCCGCCGGCGCGCAGCTCGGAGACGCAGCGCCACCTCCAGGCGACCGCGGTGAACGCCTTCGTCAAGGACATCCTCGCGAAGCAGAAGAACGCGGACGTCGTGACGCTCGGCGACATCAACGACTTCGAGTTCTCGGAGACGACGAAGCTCCTGGAGGACGACGGCGCCCTGTGGTCGGCCGTCAAGTCCCTTCCGAAGAGCGACCGTTACAGCTATGACTACCAGGGCAACAGCCAGGTCCTCGACCAGATCCTGATCAGCCCGTCGATCCGCAAGGACTGCGACTTCACGTACGACAGCGTGCACATCAACTCGGAGTTCTCCGACCAGATCAGCGACCACGACCCGCAGCTGCTGCGGTTCCGCCCGTAGTCACCACAGGAAGCCCGTAGTCGCCGCAGGAACACGCCGGTGAGCCCGGCCCCACGTCAGGGGGGCCGGGCTCACCGGTGTCCGCGTGGAGCGTCAGGCTCCGAAGGCCTGGTTCAGCCAGCCCTTCCAGGCCGCTTCGTTCCGCTTGGCGTCGGCGCCCGGGGCGAAGTCGTGGACGCTCATGCCGACGGGCGCGCCGCAGTGGTTGCGTCCGAAGAAGCGGATGAGGGCGTCGTCGCTGCGCAACCCGATGAAGTACGGGTCGCGGTAGTCGACGACGGCGTCCAGGACCTGGCCGTCGGGTCCCTGGGCCCTTACGCGCGCTCCCTCGGCGGTGTCGTCCGCGAGGCCGAGTGCCCGGCCGACGGCGGCGAAGGCGTCGGCCGCCTTGGACGCGTCGGGCCCGTCGAACGTGGCGAAGGCGGCCGGCCTGGCCGCGAACTTCGTCAGGTACTCGCGCAGGGTGTGGAGGTAGAAGTCGGTGTGCCTGCTCGCTCCGTCGTACTGGTTGTCCCAGTCGTCGACGAAGATCCCGCTGTGCACGTACCGCACCCAGGCGCGCCGTCCGCCGTCGCGCGGCTCGACGGTGTAGCCCGTCGTCCACCTCGAGCCGGTGATCACTCGGGGACGAGTCCGAGGGCGTGCGTGTAGCGGTGGACCGTGGACTGCTTCAGCCCGGGGTACGTCTGTACGCGCTCCCACTCGGGCGAACGGGAACCGACGCCGCCGCCCGGTGCGGCCGGCGCGTCGATGTGGGCCTGCGCGGTCTCCCACTCGGCGTAGTTGAGGACCTTCGTACCGTCGGTGCTCAAGTGGAAGTGGGCGGAGATCCCGCCGGAGCTGAGGTTCGGCTCGCTCTCCAGGGCCTCGAACACGGCGTCCACCCAGGCGCGTTGCCGGTCGGGGTCCGGTCCCTCGAACTCGATCTCGACGATCACGACGCACCCCGGAATCCGGTTCTCCGCCTCCTGGGAGCCACTGCGGTAGCGCCGGTAGCGGCCGAGCCCCACGCGCTCGATCCCGGGCACGGCCAGGTCCACCTCGTCCACGCGCTCCTGCAGGTGGACCTTCACGAACGCCTCGTAGTCCTGCTCGCTCCGCCACTGCGAGTGGTGCAGCAGGGTCGTGCCGTCCTCCCCGGTGTAGACGTGGTACCCGAGCAGCCCCTCGGCCGGCCACGCCCTGCGCTCCCAGGTGGCGGCGATCGCCCCGACCGTCTCCTTCTGCCGCTCGGGCGTGCCCACCCGCCAGGTGCTGAAGAAGGGCGCTCCCACCTCGGGGCGGGTCATCGCGGGGTGCGTATCGGTACGACGGGTCATCAAGAACTCCAGTGATCGCTGATCGGTGTCCACGGCTCCACCCTCCGACCTCAACCCAACTTCAGGTCAAGCACCGGCCTCACGGACGGGGTCCGGCCCCCCGCCGGGCGACAGCGGACACACGACGAGCGGCGGGACCGAATGGATCGGCCCCGCCGCTCGCCGTACGGCACCGGTCAGTGACCGGAGCCTGAGGTGTGTACCAGTGTGCGTATCAGTGGTGTCCGTTGTGTCGTCGCCGCAGCAGTCCCGCCGCGACCACCGCTCCGGCCCCGGCGATCAGTACGGGCCCGGGGTGCCGCTTTCCGGCCTGGACGGCGTTGGTCACGGCCGTGCGCACCGGCCGGGGCACGTTGTCCTGGACGGCGTGTCCGGCCCGCGTGGCCTTGCTCTGCACCACGTGACCGGCCTGTACGGCCTTGTCCTGCACGACATGACCGGCCTCGGTGGCCTTGTCCTGCACGACATGGCCCGCCTGTGCCGCCTTGTCCTGCACGGCGTGTCCGGCCTCGGACGCCTTGCCCTTCAGCTCGGCGCCCCGGGCCCGCGCGCGGGCCTTCACATCGGCCTTGGCGGCCAACTCCTCGACGGTTTCGCCGAGTTGGCCCCGGGTCTCCTGGATCTGCCGTCGCAGCTCGTCCGGGCCCTTCGCGCCGCCGACGGCTTTGCCGGCCGCCTTGTCAGCAGCCTTGCCGGGCTCCGCGGGATCGTTGTTGCCCTTCATCGATGCGCCCTTTCCTTGATCTCGTCGACGTCGGCCCGGACGCTGTCGAGCGCCTCCTCGGGCATCGGCGGGGCGGCGCGCCCCAGCTGGGCCCGGCCGGTCCTCGCCAGCACGCCCGCGACCAGGAAGAGCACGGCCGTGACGATGAGCGCCGCCGCCCATACGGGCAGCACGAGGGAGAGCGCGGCCGCGCCGGTCGCGGCCAGGGCCATCAGCCCCACGTAGGCGACGGCACCGGCTGCGCCCAGCAGCCCGCCGCCGCGCCCCATGCGTCGGCCCTTCTGCGCCAACTCCTCCTTCGCGAGCCGCACTTCCTGTCGTACGAGCTCGGAGAGCTGTTCGGTGGCCTGTCCGACGAGTTCACCGACCGAGTGCTGCTCGCCCGGCCGCCGGTCCATGGTTCCGGTCACGGCGTCCCGCCTCCTTTCGTCCGGGACGCCCGGGTACCCTGCCGGGCCGCCGTCACCCCTGTCCGGCCCCGCGATCGCCGAGTCGCGCCAGCTGGCTCTGGAACCAGTCGAGCCGGGCCTGCAGCAGCGCCGCCTCGGCGACGAGCTCGGACACCCCTAGCCCCTCGGGCAGACCGTCACCGGCGCCCGGTACTACGCCGCCCCCGGCCCGTACCCGCACCCTCTCCCCGCCCAGCCGGGCGAAGGTCGCGCGCGACACCGCCGTACGGCCGCGCACGCATCCGGCGCAGGAGGCCGCGAAGCCCCGCCAGCCGGGCCTGCCC
>NZ_JAPWHT010000535.1:0-6521 GCF_027270795.1 Streptomyces sp. ActVer | reverse complement strand
CGCCCTGCGCGGCTGCGCCCTGGACGGCACGCTGCTGGCCGAGGGCACCGGCACCCGGCCGGAGGCCGCCGACACCGTGCGCAAGGTCCTCGACACGCTGCCGGTCGGAGTCCCGCTGCGCGCCATCGTCGTCGCCGTCGGCGACGTCACCGCACAGGACAGGGAGGGCGCCGGTATGCGCCCCGCGACCGAGAAGGCGGGCCCGGTCTTCGACGCCGTGACCGTCGCGCTGCCGCCGGGTGTTCCCGTGCACCTGGAGAACAACGTCAACTGCGCCGCGCTCGCCGAACTCCACGAGGGGGCCGCCCGCGGCCGCGACACCTTCGGCTATCTGCGGATCGGCGTGGGTATCGGCCTCGGCGTCGTCATCGGCGGCCAGGTGCTGCGCGGGGCGAACGGCGCCGCAGGTGAGGTGGCCCGGCTGCCGTACCCCTGGGACGACGGCCGTGAACCGCGCCACGAGGCCCTGGAGGAGCGCATAGGTTCGCCGTCCCTCCTGCGCCGGGCCGCGGAGGCATGGCAGGGCGCCGACGGCCCGTGTCCCCGTACGGCCGAACGACTCTTCGCGCTCGCCGAGGAGGGCCATGCGACGGCCCGCACCGTGGTCGGTCTGCATGCGGCCGAGGTGGGCCGGCTCGCCGCCGCCGTGGCCGCCGTGCTGGATCCGGGACTGATCGTGCTGGGCGGCGGCACCGGCGCGTTTCCGCAGCTCCTGCCCGGTGTACGCGCCGAACTGGGCCGACTGAGCTGGCCCACGGAAGTGGTCAGCAGCACGGTCGGCGACAGCGGCACGGTGGTGGGCGCGAGCCGTCTCGCCGTGGCCCGTGGACGTCAAACCGTGACCGGTGGTACGGGGGCGAAGCATTGACGGCTTACGTGTAGGTCTGCCAATGTCCGGACAAGCGCTTTCCATAGCCGGTGGGACCCGGCTCTGGATGAGGCGTCCCGCTGTACGTGACGTACG
Organism: Streptomyces sp. ActVer; assembly: GCF_027270795.1. Taxonomy (NCBI): domain Bacteria; kingdom Bacillati; phylum Actinomycetota; class Actinomycetes; order Kitasatosporales; family Streptomycetaceae; genus Streptomyces; species Streptomyces sp. ActVer. The sequence goes on along the minus strand of NZ_JAPWHT010000535.1, from coordinate 5,557 downwards.
GCAGCCGTGCGAGGGCGCGCTCGTACGACTGCGGCCCGCAGTGGCCGGGGATCCCCATCCGACAGTGCGCCGCGGCCGGGCGAGGCCGAGCGCAGGAACGCGTACTCCAGGGAAAAGACCCGAGCCGCTCGTTCGGCCAGGGGATCCGTCACGCACATCCAGGAGGACCCGGTGGGTCACCAGATCTCGCGCAGAACTCTGCTCCGGACCACAAGTGGTATCGCCGTGGCCGGCGCGCTCGGCAGCGCGCTGAGCGCCTGCAGCGGAGGAACCGGAGCCGGCAGCACCAGCAGCGACCTGACCATGATTTGGTGGGGCAGCGACGACCGGCACGCGGCCTACAAGAAGGCGCTGGCCGCCTTCCAGAAGAAGAACTCGAAGATCAAGATCCGGGAGACCTACTCCGGCTACGACGGGTACTTCGACAAGTTCAACACCAACATCGCCGGCGGCAGCGCCCCGGACCTGTTGCAGATGGACACCGCCCTGGTCGCGCAGTACGCCCGCAAGGGAGTCCTCGCTCCGATCGACTCCTACGTCGGCAAGTCCCTGGACCTCACCGGCTTCTCCAAGACGCTCCTCGCCGCGGGCACCGTCGACGGCAAGCTGTACGGCGTCCCGTCCGGCATCGGCGTCAACCAGCTCACGGTCAACCGCACCGGCCTGGAGAAGCTCGGCCTGAAGCTGCCCGACCGCGAGTGGACCTGGGCCGATCTGAAGAAGATCTCCCAGGACGTCTACAAGAAGAGCGGCGGCAAGATCTACGGCGTCGACGACGGCGGCGGCTCCACGCTCCAGTGCTTCGAGGTCTTCGCCCGGGAGAAGGGCGAGACGTTCTTCTCCGACGACGGCAAGAAGCTCGGCTTCACCCCGGCCACTCTCCAGGAGTGGTGGGAGTTCTGGGCCGACATGCGCAAGGCCAACGCCTCCCCGCCGCCGGCCATCACCTCGGCCGCGCACAACGACCTCACCAAGAACGCGGTCGTCATCGGCAAGGCCCTGTTCAGCTTCGACTCCGGCATCTACGGCGCGGGCGGCTCCATCACCGACGCGCAGCTGGACTTCCTGCCCACCCCGCAGGGCGACTGGTCGGGCGCCCGCGAAGGCAACTTCGTCAACGGCGGTGTCCTGCTGAGCGCCACCAAGGCCAGCAAGAAGGTCGCCGACTCCGTCAAGATCATGTCGTTCTTCGCGCAGGACGCGACGGCGATCAAGGACATGCAGCTGCTGCGCGGCATCCCGCCGACGGAGAAGGCCCGCAACCTGATCGCCTCGGGCCTGACCCCGACGGACAAGCTGAACATGGAGAACGCCGACTACATCTCCCAGCGCGTCGGGAAGGCGACCAACGCCCTGCCCGCGCCGGTGCCGCCGCCGCAGGGTGCCGACCAGATCTGGGACCTGCTGTTCCAGTCGAACCTCGCGGTGGCCTTCGGCAAGAAGTCGATCAAGGGCCAGCTCGGGGAGTTCTTCGACCAGGCTTCGGGGATCCTGGGCGGCTGAGCTCCGCTGGGAAGCGGTAGTCCGGCTGCGGGACGTCGGCTGCGGGTTGTCCGTGGCTGGTCGCGCAGTTCCCCGCGCCCCTGACAGGGGCGCGGTGGGCCCCGCTTGGTAGTGCCGCACCACTGCAAGACCGGAGAGGGTCAGGGAGAGATGAGTATGACCACCGCGAAGACAGACGAGGTCGTGGAGGAGCAGGCTGCTCCGTCGACCCCGTCCGACCAGCGGGAGCGCGACCGTATGCGCCGCCGCCTCGCCAGACGGCGGGGCGGGGGCTGGTGGCCGTACGCCTTCCTGGCCCCCTGGTTCATCGGCCTGTTCGGCCTGACGATCTACCCGATGCTGGACTCGCTGTACCTGTCCTTCACCGACTTCGACCTGCTGACTCCGGCGCAGTGGGTCGGGATGGACAACTACAACAAGATGTTCACCGACGACCCGGTCTTCTGGGACTCGGTGCACGCCACCCTGCTGTACGTCGTCGTCTCGGTGCCGCTGAAGCTCGCGCTCGCGCTCGGCGTGGCGATGCTCCTCAACCGCGACCTGAGGGGCATCGGCCTGTACCGGGCCGCCTTCTATCTGCCGTCGCTGCTCGGCGGAGCGGTCGCCATCGCCATCGTGTGGCGGCAGGTCTTCGGCGGCGACGGTCTGTTCAACGACTTCCTCGCCTGGTTCGGCATCAAGGGCCAGGACTGGATCTCCAGCCCCGACACCGCGCTCTACACGCTGATCCTGCTGGCCGTCTGGCAGTTCGGCACCCCGATGGTCATCTTCCTCGCCGGCCTGAAGCAGCTGCCGAAGGACGTGTACGAGGCGGCCGCGATCGACGGCGCCTCGCCCGTCACCCGGTTCTTCAAGATCACCCTGCCGCTGCTGACCCCGATCGTCTTCTTCAACGTGGTCCTGCAGATCATCGACGCGTTCAAGACGTTCACCCCCGCCTTCGTCATCAGCAACGGCTCCGGCGGACCGCTCAACTCGACCATGCTGTACTCCCTCTACCTGTACAAGAAGGGCTTCACCGACCTCCAGATGGGATACGCCTCGGCTCTCGCCTGGGTGCTGTTCCTGGTCATCGCAGGCTTCACGGCGGTCAACTTCATCGCCAGCCGCTACTGGGTCCACTACGACGACTGACGTCTGAGCGAGGAGTCCTTCAGCCATGTCCGCCATCACCTCGGCCCACGCCCCGAAGTCGCCGTTGCAGAAACTGCGTTCGGCCACCGGATCGCGCCGCATCTTCATCCACACCGTGCTCATCGGCGTGGCGATCGTCATGCTCTATCCGCTGCTGTGGATGCTGAGCAGCTCGTTCAAGCCCGACACCCAGATCTTCACCCAGCCGGGGCTCATCCCGAGCTCGGTGCGCCCGGAGAACTACTCGGAGGGCTGGAGCGGCTCAGGCAACTCCTTCTCCCTCTACATCACCAACTCGCTGATCGTCACGATCGGCGCGGTGATCGGAAACGTGATCTCCTGCTCGCTGGCCGCCTACGCCTTCGCGCGCTTCGAGTTCCGCGGCAAGAAGATCTGGTTCGGCCTGATGCTCGGCACGCTCATGCTGCCCACCCAGGCCGTACTGATCCCGCAGTACACGATCTTCTACAACCTGACCTGGATCAACACCTATCTGCCGCTGATCGTGCCGAAGTTCCTCGCGGTGGACGCCTTCTTCATCTTCCTGATGGTCCAGTTCATCCGCTCCATCCCGCGCGAGCTCGACCACGCGGCCATGATGGACGGCGCCAACCCCTTCCAGATCTACTGGAAGATCATCCTGCCGCTGATGAAGCCGGCCCTGATCACCACCACGATCTTCACCTTCATCTGGACGTACGACGACTTCCTCCACCAGCTCGTCTACCTCCAGCAGAACGACAAGTTCACCGTCCCCCTCGGCCTGACCCTGTTCATGGACCAGACGAGCGGCTCCTCCTACGGTGCGATGTTCGCCATGTCGACGCTTGCCCTCCTGCCCACGCTCATCTGCTTCCTCATCTTCCAGAAGAGGCTGGTAGAAGGCTTGGCGACCTCGGGCATGAAGGGCTGATCCCGTGCATCTTCCCCACCAGCGCGGCCAGTTGCACCACCTCCCCGACGACCCGGCCGCGTACGACGCCGTGCTGGCCGCCGTCGCCGAGACGGCCCTGGCCCGCCTCACCCCCGAGGGCAACCTCGAGAACCCGGCCGCCGGCGACGACATCGGCGACACCTCGCTCGGCATCACGTCCCTGCTCGCGCTCGCCTGGCACCGCACCAAGGACCCGCGGCTGCCCGACGCGGTCCGCCGCAGCCTCGCCTTCCATCTGGGCTCGCGCGTCTACACCGAGGACAACCCCGGCTACCCGAACCTGACGGCACGCAACTCCGGTCTGCCGTACGCCCGTTACGTACTGGAGGCGGGCGCCCACCCCATCGGCGACTGGCCGAGCACGGTGTGGGCCCTGCTCCAGGCCGTCAACGTCCTCGACGCGGCGGACGGGCTCGTCGAGGAGGACCAGTACCGCGAACTCCTGGACGTCGCGGGCGGTTACTGGCGCTGGCTCACCGAGGCCACCTTCTTCAACCCGCAGGACGCGGCGAACCAGGCCATCGGCTGCGTGGTCGGCGGCCTGATGCTCGCCCGCCGTCTCCCGCCCGAGGAGGGCGAGCCGGTCCGGCAGCGGGCCCTGCGCCTGTACGCCGACGAGATCCGCGCCCGGCGTGTACGGGACCGGGGCGCGCCCCTGCCTCCCGAGCACGGCGGCGCCTACGACAACAACTACGGGCCCATCTCCCTGTCCTTCCTCGCCCAGGCCCACCTGGTCAGCGGCGAGGAGGTCTTCGCGGAGGACGGCGACACGCTCGCCCGGTACATCGACGCGCGGGTCTGCGGGAGCGGCTTCGACATCGGCGGGCCGCGCTACAGCGAGCAGCACTCCGCCTTCGAATCCGTCCTCGGGCTGCGGTACTTCGGCCGGCGCATCGGCGCCGACATCGGCCGCTACGCCGGTGACACGCGCTGGGCCCGGCACGCGGTCGGGGCCGACGGCGGAGTGGACGGGCACTTCGCGTTCATGCTCGTCTGGCAGATCCAGGACACCACGAGCTGGCACCGCGCCCCGAGCGCGGCACCCGCCCGCCACCAACTGCGGTCCGGCACGGTCACCGTGTCGTTCGACGACCGGATGACGCCCTCCGTGATCGAGGTGGGCGGCACGGCCCTGGTGGCCGCCGCCGTCAACCGGCAGCACGGGTTCGGGCCCGTGACGGACGACTTCCTGCTGTGCCGTCCGATGGGGGCGGTGCGGGTGGCGGACCGTCGCGTGGGCGGGCTCGCGGCCAAGCTCGTGACCAAGCCCGTCGTCGGCCGTGACCATGTCCTGCGCCATGTGCGGTCGCTGTATGTCACTGACGGCACGCGGCTGTGGATGACCGTGGTCGTCGAACGGCTGGACGGGGAGCGGTACTTGCTCGCCGGGATGCCGTATGTCGCCGCGGACGGTGACCGGTTCCGTCGGGTGGGCGATTCTCCGCTCGTCGAGGCCGCCGGTGAGCTGCGTCTGACGCATCCTCCGGAGGGGAGCCCGGACTCCTTCGACGCCCGCGCCGAAGTCACCCAGCAGCAGGCCGCGTTCGCCTTGGCGGCCGATCCGCGCGGGTACGGGGACCCTGACGCCGGGTGGCGGCATGTGCGGACCACGACCGCCCTGGAAGTCGGGCCCGCGCCGGATGCGCCGGAGGGGCTTGACGTCTTTGGGGTGCGTTACGGGGAATCGGCCGCTGAGCCGCTGACCGTGGTCTGCGAGCGGGTGGAGGAGGGGCTGGTCCTTCGTACGGACTCCTTCACCGCCGTGCTCGGCGAAGCCGATGAGCACGGCGAACCTCAGCTCACTTTGACTCCCGCGGGGACCTGACCTCCTCGGCGGATGCGACCGAGCCCCCGGACAGCTTTTGCTGCCGGGGGCTCGGGCGTTCCGGAGGGGTCTCGCCCCCGCCGCCCCTACCCATTCCCGTCACTTCCTCAGGGGCTCCGCCCCCGAACCCCCGCCAAAAGATTGCGCAGTTCCCCGCGCCC
>NZ_JAPWHT010000534.1:0-6549 GCF_027270795.1 Streptomyces sp. ActVer | reverse complement strand
GCCGAGGCCGGGGCGCCGGAACGGCCACCTCGGCCGCGCGGGCCACGTCCGCCGGTCTCGCCGAGGTCCTCGACCGCTTCGGCCGAGAGACCTGCGCGGGTGCGCTCGCCACGCGGCAGGACGCCCTTGGTGCCCGCCGGGATGTTCAGCTCCTCGTAGAGGCGCGGGGACGTGGAGTACGTCTCCGGCGGGTCGCTCAGACCGAGGTCCAGCGCCTTGTTGATGAGCTGCCAGCGCGGGATGTCGTCCCAGTCGACGAGGGTGATCGCGATGCCCTTGGCACCCGCGCGGCCCGTACGGCCGATGCGGTGCAGGTACGTCTTCTCGTCCTCGGGGGACTGGTAGTTGATGACGTGCGTGACGCCCTCGACGTCGATGCCGCGCGCGGCCACGTCGGTGCAGACGAGCACGTCCACCTTGCCGTTGCGGAAGGCGCGCAGCGCCTGCTCGCGGGCGCCCTGGCCGAGGTCGCCGTGGACCGCGCCGGAGGCGAAACCTCGCTGCTGCAGCTGGTCGGCGAGGTCCGCCGCCGTCCGCTTGGTGCGGCAGAAGACCATCACGAGACCGCGGCCGTCGGCCTGCAGTATCCGCGAGACCATCTCCGGCTTGTCCATGTTGTGCGCGCGGTAGACGAACTGCTTGGTGTTGCGGACCGTCTGGCCCTCGTCGTCCGGTGCCGTGGCGCGGATGTGCGTGGGCTGCGACATGTAGCGGCGCGCGAGGCCGATGACCGCGCCCGGCATGGTCGCCGAGAACAGCATCGTCTGACGGCGGGCCGGCAGCATGTTGATGATCTTCTCGACGTCGGGCAGGAAGCCCAGGTCGAGCATCTCGTCGGCCTCGTCGAGGACGAGGGACTTGATGTGCTTGAGGTCGAGCTTCCGCTGGCCCGCGAGGTCCAGCAGTCGGCCCGGGGTGCCGACGATCACGTCGACGCCCTTCTTGAGGGCCTCGACCTGCGGCTCGTACGCCCGGCCGCCGTAGATGGCGAGAACGCGCACGTTACGGACCTTGCCGGCCGTCAGCAGGTCGTTCGTGACCTGCGTGCACAGCTCGCGCGTCGGGACGACGACGAGGGCCTGCGGGGCGTCGGTGAGCTGCTCGGGCTTGGCCCGGCCCGCCTCGACGTCCGCGGGAACGGTTACGCGCTCCAGGAGCGGAAGGCCGAAACCCAGCGTCTTGCCGGTGCCGGTCTTGGCCTGGCCGATGACGTCGGTGCCGGTCAGGGCAACGGGGAGCGTCATCTCCTGGATGGGGAAGGGACTCGTGATGCCGACCGCCTCAAGGGCCTCGGCAGTCTCGGGAAGGATCCCGAGGTCTCGGAAAGTAGTCAGGGTGCTGCCTCTTCTGTGTACGCGGTGCGAGGCGAGCGCGGGGGTCGTGTCGGGACCGTGCCGGGGACGTCGGCCGCTCTTGACCAGCGGGCCGGGTGGCATGGGACCACTGCCGACGCTCGAGCTCTCGTACCGCTGAGGGTTCCCTCCGGGTGTCGTACGCAATGTGCCGTACCGACGTGGAGGGCTGTCTGGTCGGAGCCGATCGGGCCACCGACCGGGCATCCTCATTCGTGCGGCCCGTCGAGTTACGTAGATCAACTCAGCGAGCGCATTACCACCATACCCCGGAATCGCGCATATGCGATGGCCGATTTGGTCACGTAGTCGTCGTCACACTGATTGACCAGGGCCTTCCGTCGTACGGTGGGCGGGCTATTGTGCGCTTCATGACGACGCCTGACAACGCTTCCGACGCATCTGCCGCTCACACCGGAGTCGCCGCCCAGGACTGGGCCAAGGCCTCCGTCGACCCCCAGTACCGCGCCGCGGTCGTGGACCTGATCGGAGCGCTCGCGTACGGGGAGCTGGCGGCGTTCGAGCGCCTCGCGGAGGACGCGAAGCTGGCGCCGACGCTCGCGGACAAGGCGGAGCTGGCGAAGATGGCGTCGGCGGAGTTCCACCACTTCGAGCAGCTGCGGGACCGGCTCACGGAGATCGGGGCGGAGCCGACGCAGGCGATGGAGCCGTTCGTCGCCGCGCTCGACGGTTTCCACAAGCAGACCGCGCCCTCGGACTGGCTGGAGGGGCTCGTCAAGGCGTACGTCGGCGACTCGATCGCCAGTGACTTCTATCGGGAGGTCGCGGCCCGGCTCGACTCCGATACGCGAGGGCTCGTACTGGCCGTGCTCGACGACACCGGGCACGCGTCGTTCGCCGTCGAGAAGGTGCGGGCCGCCATCGACGCGGATCCGCGTGTGGGCGGTCGACTCGCCCTGTGGGCGCGGCGGTTGATGGGTGAGGCGTTGTCGCAGTCCCAGCGGGTGGTTGCCGACCGGGACGCCCTGTCGACGATGCTCGTCGGTGGGGTGGCCGACGGGTTCGATCTGGCCGAGGTGGGGCGGATGTTCTCGCGGATCACCGAGGCGCACACCAAGCGGATGGCTGCGCTCGGGCTGGCCGCCTAGCTTTTCGGCGTCGGTTCGTTTTCTTTGGGCCGTTCGTTTTCTGCGGGTGTGTGGGGGCTGGTCGCGCCCACGCGGCGGAGCCGCATATGTCACAGCCCCGCGCCCCTGAAAGACCTAGTGGTCGTCCGTTGAACCGGAACCGTCGGACTCGTCACTCACACCGTGGCCGAGTGGCGGCCCAGTCTTCCCGCGGGGCGCAGGAGCAGGGAGACGGAGGCCGCCGAGACCGCCACCGCGCCGAGCATCACGGGCAGGAAGCCGACGGATCCCAGGGCGGTGTGGGTGAGGAAGGCGCCGAAGAGGCCTCCCGCGACGCCTGTCCCGAGGACGAGGCGGCGAGCGGGCAGGCGGTGCGGCAGGCGATACGCGGCAGCCCAGGCCAGTGCCAGACCGAGGATCGCGGAGCCGAGCGCTTCCAAGAACATCAGGGGGTCCCTCCCGCACGGCCGTGTGCACTTCGGTCGTAGCCCGTCATACCCGTGACCTGCGGAATGCAATCCTCCTCTGTGAGCGAGTTGTGCTCCATCCGTGAAGCACGGACACCAGGGGCGAGAGCATGGAAAAGGGGCTCGACGGCAACTGCCGTCGAGCCCCTTCTCATCGCCTTACAGCGCGCTGAAGCCCACCTTGCGGGTCGTCGGCTCGCCGAGCTCCACGTAGGCGAGGCGGTCCGCCGGAACCAGGACCTTGCGGCCGTGGTCGTCCACGAGGCTGAGCAGCTGCGACTTGCCGGCCAGCGCCTCGGACACCGCGCGCTCGACCTCTTCCGGGGTCTGACCGCTCTCCAGAACGATCTCGCGGGGCGCGTGCTGCACGCCGATCTTGACCTCCACGGCTATGTCCCTCCGACGGTCACTGATGTGCGCGTTCGTCCGCGCCGTACGCAGCACACATTAGCCCGGTGAGGGGACGTACATGCTCCGCCCGAGAACGCCAGGAGCGAACATCCGGTGGGAACAAAGTGGCGGTCGGTGGTGATCCCCGTGGTGATTCCCGTGATCCCCGTGATCAGTGGTGCTCGCTGCCGTGCAGCGGGAAACCGGCGATGCCCCGCCATGCCAGCGAGGTCAGCAGCTGCACCGCCTGGTCGCGCGGCACGCTGCGGTCGCTGTGCAGCCACGAGCGGGCCACCACCTGGGCGAGTCCGCCGAGACCCGAGGCCAGCAGCATCGACTCGGCCTTGGACAGGCCGGTGTCCTCCGCGATGACCTCGCAGATCGCCTCCGCGCACTCGAACGTGACCTTGTCGACGCGCTCGCGCACGGCGGGTTCGTTCGTCAGGTCCGACTCGAAGACCAGGCGGAACGCGCCGCCGTCGTCCTCCACGTACGCGAAGTACGCGTCCATGGTCGCCCGCACCCGCAGCTTGTTGTCCGTGGTGGACGCCAGGGCGGCCCGTACGGCCTGCAGCAGTGACTCGCAGTGCTGGTCCAGCAGCGCGAGGTAGAGATCGAGCTTGCCGGGAAAGTGCTGGTAGAGCACCGGCTTGCTGACGCCCGCACGTTCGGCGATGTCGTCCATCGCGGCCGCGTGATATCCCTGCGCGACAAACACTTCCTGGGCAGCGCCGAGGAGCTGGTTGCGTCGGGCACGGCGCGGCAGGCGTGTGCCCCGCGGGCGTGCCGCCTCTGTCTGCTCGATGGCTGTCACGCCGCCTCCCAAAATCGTCCACATTGCGGTGAGCGCCGCGCGGCCATCGTACTTTTCGGTAACCGTGGTGTGCGCGGTGCGAGCGCAGAATTTCACGGACCGGACGCCGGTGAAAACCCTGCATAACGCTTGATGAAGGGGCATACCGGGCGGTCGCGTCTTCTACGGCCTCGGCCAGGTTCACCTCACCTCGGCTCAGCGGTAGTCGTCCTCGTCGAGTTCGACGACTCTCGCCTGTTCCGCGAGGTCCGCCTCGTTGGCGCTGTCCTTGTCCGCGTCGGTCAGCGATTCGTCGCGGCGGGGTGCCAGGTCCGCGTGCTGTTCGGCCGCGTCGGCTTCGGGGGCCTCGACACCGATCTCGGTGTCGTCGGATTCCTCGATGGTCTCGGGGTCGGTGGGGTCGACGGTCATGTGTCCTCTTCCCGAGTGGGTGCGAGTGCGCTCTTGTGCGAGTAACGAGTGCCCTCGTCTATGAAGCGTATGAGAGTCGAGATCGGGACGCTATGCGATCGCGCCGCCGTCCGGCTGTTCGCGGGTCGCCGCGCGGGCGTCGTTCCGGCCGTCGTGCGACACCGGACCCTGTGACTGCGAACACACGATCCAGCGCGTGATCGTCTCGTAACATTGCCGCATGTCTTCGACCGAACTGCCGTCCGTACTGGCCACTTCCGTCGCTCCGAAGGTCGGGACCGTCAGGGTGGCCGCGGGGGAGCGGCTGCGCACGGTCGGGCTCCCCGGGATCACGCTGACGGTGCGGTCGAGACCGCCGGTGCGGGAGGGACTGCCGCCCGCGCTGTACGTGCACGGGCTGGGCGGTTCCTCGCAGAACTGGTCGGCGCTGATGCCCCTCATGGACGGCCTCGTGGACAGCGAGGCCGTCGATCTGCCGGGCTTCGGCGACTCGCCGCCGCCGGACGACGGCGACTACTCGGTGACCGGGCACGCGCGCGCGGTCATCCGCTTTCTCGACGCGGCCGAGCGCGGTCCCGTGCACCTCTTCGGGAACTCGCTGGGCGGCGCGGTCACCACGCGCGTCGCGGCCGTAAGGCCCGATCTCGTCCGCACGCTCACCCTCGTCTCGCCGGCGCTCCCGGAGATCCGGGTGCAGCGCTCGGCCGTGCCGACGGCGCTGCTGGCCCTGCCCGGCGTGGCGGGTCTGTTCACCAGGTTCACCAAGGACTGGTCGGCCGAACAGCGCGTACGAGGGGTCACGGCGCTCTGTTACGGAGACCCCGGCATGGTCACGCCCGAGGGATTCCGCAACGCGGTCGAGGAGATGGAGCGGCGGCTCGCCCTCCCCTACTTCTGGGACGCCATGGCACGCTCGGCACGCGGCATCGTGAACGCGTACACACTGGGTGGCCAGCACGGACTGTGGCGCCAGGCCGAGCGGGTGCTCGCGCCGACGCTCCTCGTCTACGGGGGTCGCGACCAGCTCGTCTCGTACCGTATGGCCCAGCGGGCGGCACGCGCCTTTCGCGACTCGCGGTTGCTGACGTTGCCTGACGCGGGACATGTGGCGATGATGGAGTACCCGGAGACCGTGGCCACGGCCTTCCGCGAACTCCTCGCGGACACCGGCGAGTTGGCCGACACCGGCCCTACCAGCGCGAGGAGCTGAGGCGGGACGTGGGACGTCACAGCCGCCGCGGGCCGGCCCCCAAGGGCGACACGGCCGACATACACGTGGTTCCCGCTGCCCGGTCGGAACCGGAGCCGGAGAAGAGGAAACGGGCCGGGCGCCGGCGGGGGTCTGCTGAACAGCAGGCTCCTCAGCCGCCGAGGGGCGGGACGCCGGCCCAGGGCGTGCCCCGGCTGCCCGAGGGGTGGGCACCCCGAGGGACTGAAGGCGTACAGGGGCAGGGAGTTCCGCGGGGCGGGATGCCTCCGGGTGGAGCACCGGGTCGAGCCCCGGGGTTCGCGGGTGGCGTGCCGACAGGGGGACCTTCGCGGTTCCCCGGCGGCCCGTCGGCGGGCGGAGCGGCCAGTGGGGGAACGCCCACCGGGCGGCTTCCCGACGGCACACCTGCGTACGGGTTTCCGCGCCTTCCCGACGGGACTCCGGCGCACGGCTTTCCGCGGTTGCAGGACGGGCGGCCGCAGGGCGGGCGGATGCAGGACGGAACGCCCCCTCGTGGGGTTCCGCGCCCGCAGGACGGTACCCCTGCTCACGGCTTTCCGCGGCTGCCTGACGGGACTCCGGCGCACGGGTTTCCCCGGCTGCCCGACGGGGCTCCGGTCCGTGGCACGCCGCGCTACCCCGACGGCACTCCCGCTCACGGCGTACCGCGGGTCCGCGGTGGGCATCCCGAGCAGCGCGAAACCGGCGGTGCGTGGGGCGAGTTGAGGGGTGGGCCGCGCGCGGGCGCCGGGAACGGCGGGCCCCAGGCACCGCCGGTTTCGCGCTGCTCGGGGTGCCCACCGCGGGCCCGCGGGAC
>NZ_JAPWHT010000533.1:0-6550 GCF_027270795.1 Streptomyces sp. ActVer | reverse complement strand
GCTGCGACGGCTCATGTACGGGGCCAAGGACAAGGCAGGCCGAGTGGCCAAGGCGGGCTGAGCGGGCGAGGCGGGCTGAGCGGGCGAGGCGGGCTGAGTGACCGGCCCGCCCGGGGGCCCGCCTCAGACCACCCGTACACCCCGCCGCCACACCTGGTCGACCAGCGGTACGCCCGGCCGGTAGGCCAGGTGGACATGGCTCGGGGCATCGAGGAACGCGAGGTCGGCGTACGCCCCCGGGGTGAGGCGGCCGACGTCGGTACGGCGCAGGGCCCGGGCCCCGCCCGCGGTGGCCGACCACAGCGCCTCGTCCGGGGTCATGCGCATGTCCCGTACGGCCAGGGCGATGCAGAAGGGCACGGACGACGTGAAGGACGAGCCCGGGTTGCAGTCGGTGGAGAGGGCCACGGTGGCGCCCGCGTCGAGGAGGCGGCGGGCGTCCGGCCATTCGGCACGGGTGGAGAACTCCGCGCCGGGAAGCAGGGTCGCCACGGTGTCACCGCTCGCGAGGGCGTCCACATCGGCGTCGGTCAGGTGGGTGCAGTGGTCGGCGCTGGCCGCGTCCAGCTCAACCGCCAACTGCACTCCGGGGCCGTACGAGAGCTGGTTGGCGTGGACGCGCGGGTGCAGGCCCTTCGCCTTGCCGGCCGTGAGGATCGCGCGGGCCTGGTCGCCGTCGAAGGCGCCCTTCTCGCAGAAGACGTCGACCCAACGGGCGTACGGGGCGCAGGCGTCGAGCATCTCGCCGGTGACGAGCGCGACGTACCCGGCGGGGTCGTCGGCGAAGTCCGGGGAGACGATGTGGGCGCCGAGGTAGGTGACCTCGTCGGTGTGCGCGGACGCGATGCGCAGGGCCCGGGCCTCGTCCTCGACCGTCAGCCCGTAGCCGGACTTCGTCTCGAACGTGGTCGTGCCCTGGCGCAGGGCCTCGGCGAGGTAGTGGGTGAGGTTGCGTTCCAGTTCCTCGTCGCTCGCGGCCCGGGTGGCTGCGACGGTCGTACGGATGCCGCCGGCGCTGTAGGCCCGGCCGGACATCCGGGCGTTGAACTCCTGGGTGCGGTCGCCCGCGAAGACGAGGTGCGAGTGGGAGTCGACGAAGCCCGGGATCACCGCGCGGCCACCGGCGTCGACCCGATTGTCAGTGGCGGGTGCTTCTCTTGAATCACCGGTCCACGCGATGCGGTCGCCGTCGATGACGACGGCCGCGTCCTGGATCAGACCAAGAGGGGACTCGTCACCGAGGGAGGGATCGTTGGTGACCAGACTGGCGATGTTGGTGATGACGGTCGTCGTGCCGTTCGCAGTGCTCATGACGTCCTTGTCGGGGCTCGGGCTCGGGCTGGGCGCGGGGATCAGGCGCGCAGGGCTTCGACGGCGTCGGCCATGGCCTGCGGCACGTTCGGCACGAGGGCATGGACCCCGTCGCGTACGACGTGCCGGCCGCCCACGACCGTATGGCGCACGTCCGCCGCGGTCGCCGCGAATACGGCCGTCTCGGCGCCGAGCCGTGGCACCGGCCCCGCTGTTCTGACCGAGTCGAGCGCGATCGTCGTGAAGTCGGCGAGCGCGCCGGCTTCGAGGATGCCCGCGTCGTCCCAGCCCAGGGCCGCGTGACCGTCCGCGGAAGCGGCGCGCAGGAGCGCCGCCGCCGTCCAGTGGCCGCGGCTGCGGGTGCGCAGGCGCTCGTTCAGCTCCATGGCACGCGCCTCTTCGAGCAGGTCGATGACGGCGTGGCTGTCGGAGCCGAGGGAGAGCCGTGAGCCCGCCCTCTGGAGTGCGACGGCCGGGCCGATGCCGTCGGCGAGGTCGCGCTCGGTGGTCGGGCACATGCAGGTGCCGGTCGTGGAGCCGCCGAGCAGCGCGATGTCCTCGTCGGTGAGGTGGGTATTGTGCACGCCCGTCGTGCGCGGGCCGAGCACCCCGTGGTCGGCGAGCAGCCGGGTCGGCGTGCAGCCGTGCGTCTCAAGGCAGGCGTCGTTCTCCGCCGTCTGCTCGGACAGGTGCACGTGGAGCGGGGCCCGCCGCTCCTCGGCCCACCGCGCCACCGTCGCCAACTGCCCCGCGGGAACGGCCCGTACGGAGTGGATGGCGGCCCCGATCCGTGCGTGATCCCGGTCCTTGAGAACTGAACAGCGTTCGGCCCAGGCCTCCGCGGTGCCGTCGGAGAAGCGGAGCTGGTGCCGGTTCGGGGGCTGCCCGGTGCGCTTGTTCAGGAGGCCGGCGGCGAGGTAGGCGGTGTCGAGCAGGGTGATGCGGATGCCCGCCTCGGCGGCGGCCTCGATGAGGGCTTCGCCCATGGCGTTCGGGTCGGCGTACGGGGTGCCGCCCGGCGCGTGGTGGACGTAGTGGAACTCGCCGACGGCCGTGACTCCGGCGAGGGCCATCTCGGCGTACACCGCGCGGGCGAGCGCGTGGTACGTCTCCGGGGTCAGCCGGTCCGCGAAGGAGTACATGATCTCGCGCCAGGTCCAGAAGGTGCCGGAGCCGACCTGGACGGTGCCGCGCAGGGCACGGTGGAAGGCGTGGCTGTGGGCGTTGGCGAGACCGGGAAGGGTCAGGCCGCGCAGGATCTCGGCGCCCGGGGGCGGGGCGTCGACGCCCGTGCGGACGGCGGCGATCCGCCCCTCCGAGTCCACGTCCAGTGCCACGCCCGGCTCGACGAAGGTGTCGAGCCAGGCGTGCTCCAGCCAGTAGGTCGTGCCTCGCGCGCTCACGTGCAGGCCAGCCCTTCCAGTACGTCGGCGAGTGCGGTCACCCCGGCCACGCAGTCGTCCTCGGCGGCGTACTCGGCCGGCGAGTGCGAGACGCCCGTGGGGTTGCGTACGAACAGCATGGCGGTGGGGATGGATCCGGAGAGGATCCCGGCGTCGTGTCCCGCGCCGGTCCCGAGAACGGGGACCTTGAGGTCCACTTCCTTCTCCCTGCCCAGGATGCGGGCGATCTCGTCCCGCAGGGCGTGCTCGAACTCGACGACGGGGGTGAACGACTCCCGGACGACGTCCAGTTGGACCCCGTGCTCGTCGGCGTACTCGCGGGCCGCCTTCTCGATGCCGCTCACGACCGTGTCGAGGGTCGCCTGGTCGGCGGCACGGGAGTCGAGCCAGCCGCGCACGAGGGACGGGATGGCGTTGACGCCGTTCGGCTCGACCGAGATCTTGCCGAAGGTCGCCACGGCACCCGCGAGGCTCGCCTCCCGGCGGGCGGCGAGCACGGTCTCCGCGTACGACAGCATCGGGTCGCGGCGGTCCACGAGCCGGGTGGTCCCCGCGTGGTTGGCCTCGCCCCGGAAGTCGAACCGCCACCGCCCGTGGGGCCAGATGGCGCTGGCGATGCCGACCCGGTCGCCGGAGAGGTCGAGGGCACGCCCTTGCTCGACGTGCAGTTCGACGAACGCGCCGATCCGGGCCAGGCGCTCGGGGTCCGCCCCGATGGCGTCCGGGTCATATCCGGCGGCCTCCATGGCCTGCGGAAGGCTGACCCCGTCACCGTCCCGGAGCTGCCGCGCCTGCTCGACGGTCAGCTCCCCGGCCGCGAGCCGGGACCCCACACAGGCCAGCCCGAACCGGGCGCCCTCCTCGTCACCGAAGTTCACGATGGCGAGCGGCCTGGTGAACTCCGCCTTCCTGCTCCGGAGTTCGTCCAGCGCGGCGAAGGACGACACGACACCGAGGGGGCCGTCGAAGGCGCCGCCGTCGGGCACCGAGTCGAGGTGCGACCCGGTGACGACGGCGTTCCCCGCGGCGGGATCCCCCAGCCAGGCCCACTGGTTCCCGTTCCGGTCCAGCTCATAGCTCAGCCCACGTGTCCTGGCCTGCTCCTCGAACCAGTCCCGACAGTCACGGTCGGCCCCGGTCCAGGCGAACCGCCGATACCCACCGGAGCCGGGGTGCCGGCCGATGGGCTGCAACTCCCGCCACATGTCGTGGAAGGAGGGAGGCGCTGAGCGCGGCTGAGCCTTCGAGTCCGGTCCAGGCATGTTCAGCCCGTCGTGGGGGTCCCCCCGCTCGAGCGAAGCCGAGAGTGGGGGAGATTGAGGACGAGGCCGTTCAGGCCGGTCGGGGGCCTGGGGGCGGAGCCCCCAGCGGGATCCAGGAGCAGAGCCGCTCACTCGCCCTCCCGCATGGGAACCCGTACGCCCCGCTCGTCAGCAACCGACTCGGCGATGTCGTACCCGGCATCCACATGCCGGATGACACCCATCCCGGGGTCGTTCGTCAGCACGCGCCGGATCTTCTCCCCGGCCAGCTTCGTCCCGTCGGCCACCGAGACCTGACCCGCGTGGATGGACCGCCCCATCCCCACGCCACCACCGTGATGGATGGACACCCAGGACGCCCCGGAGGCCACGTTCACCATGGCGTTCAGCAGCGGCCAGTCGGCGATCGCGTCGGAGCCGTCGAGCATGGCCTCGGTCTCCCGGTAGGGAGAGGCGACGGACCCGCAGTCGAGGTGGTCGCGCCCGATGGCGAGGGGAGCCTGCAGCTCACCGCTGGCCACCATGTCGTTGAACCGCTCGCCGGCCTTGTCCCGCTCGCCGTAGCCGAGCCAGCAGATACGGGCCGGCAGCCCCTGGAAGTGGACGCGCTCGCCGGCCAGCTTGATCCAACGGTGCAGGGACTCGTTCTCCGGGAAGAGGTCGAGGATCGCCTTGTCCGTCTTGTGGATGTCGGAGGCCTCGCCGGACAGGGCGGCCCAGCGGAAGGGGCCCTTGCCCTCGGAGAAGAGGGGGCGGATGTAGGCGGGGACGAAGCCGGGGAAGGCGAAAGCCCGCTCGTACCCGGCGAGTTGGGCCTCGCCGCGGATGGAGTTGCCGTAGTCGAAGACCTCGGCGCCGGCGTCCATGAAGCCGACCATGGCCTCCACGTGCCGGGCCATGGACTCGCGGGCACGGGTGGTGAACCCGGCCGGGTCCTTCGCGGCGTACGAGGCCATGTCGTCGAAGTCGACGCCCACGGGGAGGTAGGCCAGCGGGTCGTGGGCCGAGGTCTGGTCGGTCACGATGTCGACGGGGGCGCCCTCGGCGAGCATGCGCGGGAGCAGTTCGGCGGCGTTGCCGAGGAGCCCGATGGAGAGCGGGCGGCGGGCGTCGCGGGCCTCGACGGCGAGCTGGAGGGCGTGCTCCAGGGAGTCGGCCTTCACGTCGAGGTACCGGTGCTCGATGCGGCGCTCGATGGCGCGCGGGTCGACGTCGATACAGATCGCGACGCCGTCGTTCATCGTGACGGCGAGCGGCTGGGCGCCGCCCATGCCGCCGAGGCCTGCGGTGAGGGTGATCGTGCCCGCGAGGGTGCCGCCGAACTTCTTCGCGGCGACGGCGGAGAACGTCTCGTAGGTGCCCTGGAGGATGCCCTGGGTGCCGATGTAGATCCAGGAGCCGGCCGTCATCTGCCCGTACATGGTGAGGCCGAGGGCCTCCAGGCGGCGGAACTCCTCCCAGTTCGCCCAGTCGCCCACCAGGTTGGAGTTGGCGATCAGGACGCGCGGCGCCCACTCGTGGGTCTGCATGACACCGACGGGTCGGCCGGACTGGACGAGCATCGTCTCGTCCTGCTTGAGCGTCCGCAGCGTACGGACCATGGCGTCGAAGGAGCGCCAGTCGCGGGCCGCCTTGCCGGTGCCGCCGTAGACGACGAGCTTGTCGGGGTGCTCGGCGACCTCGGGGTCGAGGTTGTTCTGCAGCATCCGCAGGGCGGCTTCCTGCTGCCATCCCAGGGCGCTCAGTTCCGTACCGCGCGGTGCTCGGACGGGGCGGGGTCCTGACATGGTCTGCCTCCTGGCGGCTGGTGAGTGCTCCGGGTGGTGCCGGTCATTCAGTCGATATTCACATCCTGATCGCCTGAATAGAACTAGTCAATACCTTCGTGGGCCAGCACGGGCGCGGCACGGATGTTTGGCTGGATGTATGGCGGCATACACAGGCACAGGAGACGCGGACTCGACGGGCGAAGAACCGGACGGAACTCCGAAGGGTCCGGGCGGAGCCCCGGAGGGGCTTGGCGGGGATCAGGGCCCGGCCACGAACGGGGGCGCGCGGCGGGACGAGGCCGTTCGCGCGGCCTTGGAACAGGGGCTGGTCGGTCCCGCCACCCCCATCATCGGGCTCCTCGACATCACCGGCATCCGGGCCTCCGCGGCGGCCCTGCGGGCGGCCTTCGACGCGGTGACGGCGCCCGGGACGCCCGTGCTGCACGCGTTCGCGGTGAAGGCGACCCCGCTCGTGCCGGTGCTGCGGCTGCTGCACCGGGAAGGCATCGGCGCGGAGGTCGCGAGCCCGGGCGAGCTGGCCCTCGCCCGCGCGGCCGGGGTCCCGCCGGCCCGTACGGTGCTCGACTCGCCCGCCAAGACCCCGGCGGAGCTGCGGGAGGCGCTCGCGCTGGGCATCGCGGTCAACGCGGACAACCCGCAGGAGCTGGCCCGCCTCGACGGGCTCGTGCGCTCGGCCTCGACCCTCCCCCACAGCCTCAAGGGCGTGGGAGGTGCCCCCACCCCCATCGGGATCCGAGTGAATCCGCAGGTCGGGGGGGGTTCGATCGGGGCGCGCTCGACGGCG